>NZ_JBFACE010000021.1:0-134396 GCF_040640655.1 Streptomyces sp. NPDC021749
AAGAACTTCACACCGGTCGGAACGGCGATGAGGAACGTCATGAAGGAGAAGAACGGCAGCAGTACGCCGCCCGTGACGTACATGTGGTGCGCCCACACCGTGACCGAAAGGCCGGCGATCGAAATCGTCGCCGCGATCAGACCGAAGTAACCGAACATCGGCTTCCGGGAGAACACCGGAATGACCTCGGAAATGATGCCGAAGAACGGCAGCGCGATGATGTACACCTCTGGATGCCCGAAGAACCAGAAGAGGTGCTGCCAGAGCAATGCGCCGCCATTTGCGGCATCGAATACATGGGCACCGAATTTGCGGTCCGCCTCCAGGGCGAACAGCGCGGCGGCCAGGACCGGGAAGGCCAGCAGGACCAGCACACCGGTCAGCAGCACGTTCCAGGTGAAGATCGGCATCCGGAACATCGTCATGCCAGGCGCACGCATGCAGATGATCGTCGTGATGAAGTTGACCGAACCGAGGATCGTGCCGAAGCCGGAGAAGGCCAGACCCATGATCCACATGTCGGCGCCGACGCCCGGCGAGCGGACCGCGTCCGACAGCGGGGAGTAGGCGAACCAGCCGAAGTCGGCGGCACCCTGCGGGGTGAGGAAGCCGGCCACCGCGATCAGCGAGCCGAAGAGGTACAGCCAGTAGGCGAACATGTTCAGCCGCGGGAACGCCACGTCGGGCGCGCCGATCTGCAGCGGCATGATCCAGTTCGCGAAACCGGCGAACAGCGGCGTCGCGAACATCAGCAGCATGATCGTGCCGTGCATCGTGAACGCCTGGTTGAACTGCTCGTTCGACATGATCTGCGTGCCGGGGCGGGCCAGCTCGGCGCGCATGAGCAGCGCCATCAGGCCGCCGACGCAGAAGAACGCGAACGACGTGACCAGGTACATCGTGCCGATGGTCTTGTGGTCAGTGGTCGTCAGCCACTTCACGGCAGCGATACCGGGTTGCTTCTTGCGTACGGGCGGTGCAGCCGGAGCCGTATCGGCGGCGGCACCCTGAGGTTCGTTGAGGATGCTCACTGGTTCTTCGTCTCCGCATTCCTGGCGTGATCCGTCTGCTTGATGCCCGACGGCAGGTATCCGGTCTGGCCCTTCTTCGCCAGGTCCTTCAGGTGCGCCCGGTACCGCTCAGGGGACACGACCTTGACGTTGAAGAGCATCCGGGAGTGGTCGACACCGCAGAGTTCGGCGCACTTGCCCATGAAGGTGCCCTCCTTGTTGGGGGTCACCTCGAAGACGTTGGTGTGGCCCGGGATGACGTCCTGCTTCATCAGGAACGGCACCACCCAGAAGGAGTGGATGACGTCGCGGGAGGTCAGCACGAACTGAACCGTCTCGCCCTTCGGCAGCCACAGGGTCGGGCCGGGGTTGCCGGTCTGCGGGTTCCGCTCGCCCGGGGTACCCGTGTCGTAGACACCGTCGGCACCGGCCGGCGCGGTCTTCTTCCACTTGTCCGGGATCGCGGAGAGCGCGCTGGAGTTGATGTTGGTGGTCGACTTGTTGCCGTCGACGTCCTCCATGTAGTTGAACGCCCAGCTCCACTGGAAGCCCACCACGTTGATCACGTGGTCCGGCTTCTTGGAGGTCTTCAGGAGCGCGCTCTCATCACGCGCGGTGAAGTAGAACAGCACCGCGATGATGATGAAGGGGACGATCGTGTACAACGCCTCGATCGGCATGTTGTACCGGGTCTGCGCGGGGACCTCCACCTTGGTCCTGCTGCGGCGGTGGAAGATCACGCTCCAGATGATCAGGCCCCACACCAGCACGCCCGTTGCGAGGGCGGCGGCCCAGGAGCCCTGCCAAAGAGAGAGGATCCGCGGCGCCTCGTCGGTGACGGGCGTTGGCATGCCGAGGCGGGGGAAGTCCTTGTATGTGCAACCTGTCGCGGTCGCCAGGACCAGGCCCGCAGCAAGCACCTGCGGCAGCTTCCGCCGCATCGGGCGCCGCGACGAGCGGTCGGAGCCGTTGGGACTCACGTAGCGCCTTCCCGAGAGTCTCGCCCGAGCGGTCGGCTGCGGCCTTACTCGCTGGTCGGTCGCCGCCCTGCGTCGGGCAGGGGTTTGGATGTTTATGCGGACCAAACCCTACTGGACGCTATTTGGGGTCGCGCGGGGAGGGTGCCCAACGCGCCGCGCGGCACCCCTAAGGGGTGGCCGGGCCCCTCCTGGACCGCCTTCCGGACACCCGATTACCCGCTCCCACCTGGCATCTGACGGCCTGCCCGGCCCCGGGGTCCGGGCGGGTGGAACGGACCACTCCGGCGGAGGCACCGCCTGCCGCCGCCCGGGGGACTAACGTCGGGTACGTGCCCTACTTCGACGCCGCGTCCGCCGCTCCCCTCCATCCCGTCGCCCGTGAGGCGCTGCTCGCCTCGCTCGACGAGGGCTGGGCCGACCCGGCCCGGCTCTACCGCGAGGGCCGGCGCGGCCGGCTGCTGCTGGACGCCGCGCGGGAGGCCGCGGCCGAGGCCGTCGGCTGCCGCCCGGACGAACTGGTTTTCACCCCTTCGGGTACCCAGGCGGTGCACGCCGGAGTGGCCGGTGCGCTGGCCGGCCGGCGCCGGGCCGGCCGCCGGCTGCTGCACTCCGCGGTCGAGCACTCCTCGGTCCTGCACGCCGCCGAGGCCCATGCCGCGGCCGGCGGCACCCTCGCGGAGCTGGCCGTGGACCGTACCGGCCGGGTGGCCGCCGGGGACGTCGCGGCCGCGCTCACCCCGGACACCGCGCTGGTCGCCCTCCAGTCCGCCAACCACGAGGTGGGCACCGAGCAGCCGGTCGAGGAGGTGGCCGAGCTGTGCCAGGAGGCCGGGGTGCCGCTGCTGGTGGACGCCGCGCAGTCGCTGGCCTGGGGGCCGGTGTCCGGCGCCTGGTCGCTGCTGACGGCCAGCGCCCACAAGTGGGGCGGTCCGCCCGGCGTCGGGCTGCTCGCGGTCCGCAAGGGGACCCGGTTCGCGCCCCAGGGGCCGCGGGACGAGCGGGAGTCCGGCCGGAGCGCCGGTTTCGAGAACATCCCGGCGGTGGTCGCGGCCGCGGCGGCCCTGCGCGCGCTGCGGTCCGGGCCGGGGACCGACACCGAGGCGGCCCGGCTGCGGGCACTGGTGGACCGGATCCGCACCCGGGTGCCGGAGCTGATCCCGGACGTGGAAGTGGTCGGCGATCCGGTGCACCGCCTCCCCCACCTCGTCACCTTCTCCTGTCTCTACGTCGACGGGGAGACCCTGCTGCACGAGCTCGACCGGGCCGGATTTTCCGTCTCGTCCGGATCGTCCTGTACGTCCAGCACCCTGACGCCCAGCCATGTGCTGCGCGCGATGGGGGTGCTGTCCGAGGGCAACGTCCGCATCTCGCTGCCGTACGGCACGGCCGAGCAGGACGTGGAGCGGTTCCTGGAGGTGCTGCCGGGGGTCGTCCGGTCGGTGCGGGAGCGGCTGGGGGTGGCGGCTGCGGAGCCGGCGGCCGGAGCGCCGGAGCCTGCACCGGCCGTCGCGGGGCAGCCGGACGAGCCGGAGGAGCCCGCCGCGGCCGCGGAGGAGCCGGAAGGTGTCGTCGTCGATGCGCTCGGGCGGCGCTGCCCCATCCCGGTCATCGAACTGGCGAAGGCGATCGGGCAGGTGCCGGTCGGCGGGACGGTGACGGTGCTCTCCGACGACGAGGCCGCCCGGCAGGACATCCCGGCCTGGTGCGGCATGCGCGACCAGGAGTACGGGGGAGAGCGGGCAGCCGAGCGCGGCGTCGCGTACGTGGTGCGGCGCCGCGTCTGACGTGCGGAACGGGCCGGGCACAGCGGCCCGGCCCGGGTTTCGGCCGGGTCAGGCGGCCAGGTGCTCCTGGACCTCGGCCGCGGCCTCGTGGCCGTACGCCTTGGTGAAGCGGTCCATGAAGTGGCTGCGGTGCAGCTCGTACTCCTGGGTGCCGACGGTCTCGATGACCAGGGTGGCGAGCATGCAGCCGATCTGGGCGGCGCGCTCCAGGCTGACGCCCCAGGCCAGGCCGGACAGGAAGCCGGCGCGGAAGGCGTCGCCGACGCCGGTGGGGTCGGCCTTGGTCTTCTCCTCGGGGACGCCGACCTCGATGGCGGGCTCGCCGACCCGCTCGATGCGGACGCCGTTGGAGCCGAGGGTGGTGACCCGGGTGCCGACCTTGGCCAGGATCTCGTCGGAGGTCCAGCCGGTCTTGGACTCGATCAGGCCCTTCTCGTACTCGTTGGAGAAGAGGTAGGCCGCGCCCTCCATCAGGGTGCGGATGCCCTCGCCGTCCATCCGGGCGATCTGCTGGGAGAAGTCCGCGGCGAAGGGGATACCTCGGCTGCGGCACTCCTCGGTGTGCCGGATCATCGCCTCCGGGTCGTCCGCGCCGATCAGGACCAGGTCCAGTCCGCCGACCCGTTCGGCCACGTGCTGCAGCTCGATCAGCCGGGCCTCGCTCATCGCACCGGTGTAGAAGGAGCCGATCTGGTTGTGGTCGGCGTCGGTGGTGCACACGAAGCGGGCGGTGTGCAGGACCTCGGAGATGCGGACCGAGCGGGTGTCCACGTTGTGCCGGTCGAGCCAGGCGCGGTACTCCTCGAAGTCCGTGCCCGCGGCGCCGACCAGGATCGGCCGGATGCCGAGCTGGCCCATGCCGAAGCAGATGTTGGGGGCGACGCCGCCCCGGCGGACGTCGAGCTGGTCGACCAGGAAGGAGAGGGAGACCGTATGCAGCTGGTCGGCCACGAGCTGGTCGGCGAAGCGGCCGGGGAAGGTCATCAGGTGGTCGGTGGCGATGGAGCCGGTGACTGCGATACGCACGACGGGTCTGCTCCTGTGGGACGGCGTGAGGGGCGGCGGACGGGGGAAACGGTACCGGTCGGAGGGTGCGCCGGCCGGTGATCCGGAAGAGCTGGCAGCCGGTGGCCGCGCAAACCCTCCCATAGTAGATCCGCCCGGCCGGGCCGCCGGCCGCGGGCGTCGGGGAACCGGATCCGGCCCGGGTCCGTCCCACCGGCGTCCCCCACTCCAGGCGGACAGGCAGGTCAGAAGTTCAGCGGAGCTGAAGGAGCGATGCGGTGAACGCCGAGGACACCCCTGACACCACCCACCCCAAGGAGCGCACGCGGCGCACCCGGCTCGTGGTCGCCTCGATGGCCGCCGCGGTGCTGCTGGCCGGGGGCGGCGCGGCGTACTGGGCCTCGTCCGCGTCCGGCGGCGACGGCTCCGGTCCGGGCTCCGGGCACGGCAGTCCTCCGCCGCTGGCGCTCGACGGCTATTCGGGCGGGTCCATAGCGGCCGGGGAGCCCAACCCGCAGGGGGCGAAGTACCGGGCCGTGGCGAAGCTGCCGGGCGGGCCGGGGTCCGCCCCGGTGTACCGCCCGAAGGGCGAGATCAGCCGGGAGTCGGTGGAACGGCTGGCGAAGGCGCTCGATGTGGCCGGAAAGGTCCGGTCGGAGGGCACCACCTGGAAGGTCGGCGAGGTCACCCCGGACGCCCGGGGACCGATCCTCCAGGTGACCAAGACCGGCTCGGGCGCCTGGACGTTCTCCCAGTACGGCACGCCGGGCGGCACCAACTGCGCGCTGCCCTCCTCCCCCAAGGGCAAGACCGGCCAGGAGCGGCCGGGTGGCGGCGGGCCGTCGAGCCGGCCGGGCTGCCCCTCGTACCGCGGTGGCGGGGACATCGCGACCCAGGACGACGGCAGCGGCGAGGGCGCGGTGTCGCCGGAGAAGGCGAAGCAGGCGGTGCGGCCGGTGCTGAAGGCGCTCGGCCAGGAGGACGCCGCGGTCGATGCGAGCGGGCTGTCCGGCGCGGTGCGGATCGTCACCGCGAACCCGGTGCTCGGCGGTCTGCCGACGTACGGCTGGCAGAGCGATCTGCAGGTCGGCTCGGACGGTCAAGTGGTCGGCGGCAGCGGCCAGTTGGCGAAGCCGGTCAAGGGTGCGGTGTACCCGGTGCTGAGTGCGGACAAGACGCTTGAGCGGCTGAACTCGGGCGACGGCCGCAAGCCCGCCCCCTGCCCCTCGACGCCCGGCCGCAAGGGCGGCCCGGACGGCAAGGACGACCAGATCGCGCCCTGCGAGCCGGCGCCCACCAAGGGCCAGCAGCCGGCCGAGGTGACCGGTGCGGTCTTCGGGCTCGCGGTGCAGTACGTGGACGGCGGTCAGGCGCTGGTGCCGTCGTGGCTGTTCAAGGTGCGCCAGCCGGGCACCGGCAACGGTCCGGACGCGACCACGACGACGGTGACGCACCCCGCGGTGGACCCGAAGTACGTGGCCCACAAGGAGCCCACCTCGAAGCCGCCGTCCGGGAAGCCGGGCGTGATGGCGCTGGAGTCGTACGACGTCGGGGACGGCGGCCGGAAGCTGACCGTGCACTTCTGGGGCGGCGTGTGCAGCGTCTACTCGGTGAGCGTCGAGGAGTCGGCCACCGCCGTGAAGACCAAGGTCGTCGGCCGGGACAAGAAGCCGGGGCAGATCTGCGTGAAGATCGCCCGGGAGTTCACCAAGACCGTGGAGCTGAAGAAGCCGCTGGACGGCCGGAAGGTGATCGACGTGTCGACCGGTGAGTCCGTGCCGAAGCGGTGACGGCCGGGCCGGGCGGGTCTGCGCCCGGCAGCGCGAAGGCGGCGCCCCCTGGAGGGGACGCCGCCTTCGCGCGTTGCTGCCCGGCGCTCCCCGGCGGGAGCGGACTCCTTTAGCTGAAGGAGTCGCCGCAGGCGCAGGAGCCCGTGGCGTTCGGGTTGTCGATCGTGAAGCCCTGCTTCTCGATGGTGTCGACGAAGTCGATGGAGGCACCGCCGAGGTACGGGGCGCTCATCCGGTCCGTGACGACCTTGACGCCGTCGAACTCCTTCACGACGTCGCCGTCGAGCGAACGCTCGTCGAAGAAGAGCTGGTAGCGCAGACCGGAGCAGCCACCGGGCTGAACGGCCACCCGCAGCGCGAGGTCGTCCCGGCCCTCCTGCTCCAGCAGGCTCTTGACCTTCGACGCGGCCGCGTCGGACAGGATGATGCCGTCGCTGACGGTGGTCTTCTCGTCCTGCACGCTCATCTACATCTCTCCCGGGTTGTACGGACCGCTTGTCATCGGATGCCACAAGCTGCAACCGGCGACGCCCCGGAATTCATTCCGGCTGGGCGTTATCTCTTCTCATGCTCGCACACCGGCCGCCGGGAACCGGTGGCCGACGGCACACGGCGGGGTGCTGATGCGTCACATCGACACTATGGCCATCGTCAAAGTGACGTGAAGCAGCTATGATAGATAGCGTCAAATAGACGAAAAGGCATGCACCCGCAGAAAGGCGCGTGCCTCAGAGTTGTCTGCAGAGAAGAGAGGGTGCGTGTCGTGACCACCGCCCAGCCCCTGGACGTCCAGCCGACCCCGCTCGCGCTGCTCCTGCTCGGCCGCGAGGCCGACCCGAAGAGCGAGCGCGGCGTGGAGTGCCCCGGTGATCTGCCGGCCCCGTCGGACCCCGACCTCGTCGAGCGCGCCCGTGCGGCCAAGGCGAAGCTCGGGGACAAGGTCTTCGTCCTGGGGCACCACTACCAGCGCGACGAGGTCATCGAGTTCGCCGATGTGACCGGCGACTCCTTCAAGCTCGCGCGGGACGCCGCCGCCCGGCCGGACGCCGAGTACATCGTCTTCTGCGGTGTGCACTTCATGGCCGAGTCGGCCGACATCCTCACCGGTGACGACCAGCAGGTCATCCTCCCCGACCTGGCCGCGGGCTGCTCGATGGCCGACATGGCGACCGCCGAGCAGGTCGCCGAGTGCTGGGACGTGCTCACCGAGGCCGGCATCGCCGAGCAGGTCGTGCCGGTCTCGTACATGAACTCCTCCGCGGACATCAAGGCGTTCACCGGCAAGCACGGCGGCACGATCTGCACCTCCTCCAACGCCAAGCGGGCGCTGGACTGGGCCTTCGAGCAGGGAGAGCCCGGTTCAACAAAGGTGCTCTTCCTGCCCGACCAGCACCTGGGCCGGAACACCGCGGTCCGGGACATGGGCATGTCCCTGGACGACTGCGTGGTCTACAACCCGCACAAGCCGAACGGCGGCCTGACCGTCGAGCAGCTGCGGGACGCGAAGATGATCCTGTGGCGCGGCCACTGCTCGGTGCACGGCCGGTTCTCGCTCGACTCGGTCAACGACGTGCGCGAGCGCATCCCCGGCGTGAACGTGCTGGTCCACCCCGAGTGCAAGCACGAGGTCGTGGCGGCGGCGGACTACGTCGGCTCGACGGAGTACATCATCAAGGCGCTGGAGGCCGCCCCGCGCGGTTCGAAGTGGGCCATCGGTACGGAGCTGAACCTGGTCCGCCGCCTGGCGAACCGTTTCGCCTCCGAGGACAAGGAGATCGTCTTCCTCGACAAGACGGTCTGCTTCTGCTCGACGATGAACCGCATCGACCTCCCCCACCTGGTGTGGGCCCTGGAGTCGCTGGCGGCCGGCAAGGTCGTCAACCGCATCCAGGTCGACAAGGAGACCGAGAGCTTCGCGAAGCTGGCGCTGGAGCGGATGCTGGCGCTTCCGTAGCGGCGGCGGGCCGGGGCCGGGCGTGCGCCCGGCCCCCCTCGGCTACTCCAGGGACCACTTGACCTTGTCGGTGTCCTTGATCGCGGTGGCGCAGGGACCGGTCGTGATCTTGGTGTCGTTCACGTACGCGGTCCACTTCTTCCCGTTGGCGGCGTCCCCGTGGATGTTGTCGACGACGAAGTCCTTCGCGGTGGCGTCCCAGTGCGCCACCAGGCCGAAGTGGTACTCGTCCTCGGCGTCGACCAGCGCGGTGAACGGCGTGGGGGCGTCGCCGGCCGCCGCGCAGGGGTGGCCGTAGACGGTGCGCCCGGTCGTCCAGATGATGCCGAGACTGGCGGTGAAGAGCCCGCCGGTGATCGCCACCCGTACGCCGGCGAGCGGCCCGGCCGCCGGGCGGGCCGCGGCGGCGGGCGTGGTGACGGGCACGGCGACGGCGGGCGGGGCGACCGCGGGCCCCAGCGCGAAGGCGAGCGCACAGGCGAGCCCGGCGGCGGGCAGGACGGCGGCCTTGCCGGTCGGTGCGGAGAGCACGGGCAACCTGCCTTTCGCGTTCTGACGTCGCTTTGTCGTCTTTTCATACCAGCACTCACGGCTACATTCCCATCACCCCCCGCATTCCGCGAGCCGGTCGCCCCGGCTTACGGCGATCCGGATGACGTCCCGCAGCGCCAGCCGCAGCACCCGCGATTCCGCGGTGGGCTCGTCGAGCAGCAACTCGGCCGCGGCGAGCATCTGCTCCTCGATGTCGTCGGCCAGCATCGGCATCCGGGTCTCCGGGCCGTCCGTGCGCAGGTAGCGGGGCCGACCGTCCGGCCCCGTCCACGGCAACAGCCGCCACGGCGAACCATCGAACATATGACCTACTTTCGCTGAGCTGGTCGGCTGATTACGGTGTGCATTGCCATCGTTGCCGTGTGGGACCTGGTCTCAACAGGGGCCTGACATCCCGCTGTTGAGCTGGGACGATCGGAAGGCACCCCGTGAAATTCATGCCGAAGGAACTGACTCCGTACCTGTCCGCCCGGCACTACTTCGGGTCGGAGCAGCGTCGCCACCGCGAGCTGGCGAGACTGTCGCTGGTGCAGCTGGCGGACATCGTCAACTTCAGCAAGAGCGCGCTGGCGCGGGTGGAGACGGCGGAGCTGATGCCCGCACCGGAGCTGCGAATGCGCTCGATGCGGCCTTCGGCACCGAGCAGTACTTCCACGGCCTGTACCAACTGGCCAAGAGGGAGGCGCATCCGGACCAGTACCGGCGGTTCATGGACTTCGAGTCCCGCGCGGAGGTCATCGAGGTCTACGAGCCGCAAGTGGTCCCCGGCCTGCTGCAGACCAGGGAATACGCCCGGGCGTGCCTGGGCTGCCAGACGGACCTGTCCGCGGAGCAGCTCGAAGAGCGTGTCAACGCCCGGATCTCCCGCCAGGATCGGCTGGGGCTCCGACTCGGCTCCCCACCGGTGGGCCATCATCGACGAGGCCGTGCTCCGGCGGCGGGTGGGAAGCAGCGAGTGCACCCGTAAACAGCTGGCTCGGCTACTCGAACAGGTGGATACTCCGGACAGTAAGGTGCAGGTGATGCCGTTCAACGCGGGCCCGCACCCGCTGATGGGCGGCGCACTCAATCTGCTGACGCTTCCGGACGGCTCCGCCGTGGCCTACGAAGAGGGCATCGAGACCGCGCATCTCCACGAGGCCCCGGAAGCCGTGAAGAAGTGGCGGCGCAAGTACGAGGTGCTGCGCGCGAACGCCCTCTCGCTGGCGGAGTCGGCGGAGCTGATCCGAGAGGCAATGGAGGACCACAAAGCATGCGACACACCCCCGAGTTGAGCGCAGCTCGCTGGCGTAAGAGCAGCTACAGCAACACCAACGGCGGGAGCTGCGTCGAGATCGCCGACAACATCCCCGGCATCATCCCCGTCCGGGACAGCAAGAACCCCGGCGGCCCCGCCATATGCGTCGGCGAGGCCGCTTGGGCCGTGTTCGTCGGGATGGTCAAGGACGGGCCGTCCCTGGGCGGTTAGTGGGACGGGACGGGCGCGAGGTCGATGGGCTGGCCGGGCCGCAGGCCGGCCAGCCGTAGGTTTTCCTCCACCGTCGGGCTGACGGTGTCGAATTGCGACGGCTCCAACTCGAAGGTGGGGCTGGCGTACAGGCCGCGCGCGGCCAGTTTCGGGTCGGGGTGCGGGTTGCGGTAGAGCTGCTCGGAGCGGTCGCGGAGTTCCAGCATGGTGGGGATCGCGAGGGCCATCGCGCGCGGGGTGCCGTTGAACGCCGTGTGGAGGTAGCGCAGCAGCGCCGCGTAGCGGGTGTTGAACGCGACCGCCTGCTCGTGGACGGCGCTGGTCGCGGCGTACTTCCGGTAGTCGGCGATCTTGGAGTCGCCGTGGATGGGGTACGCGTCACCCCAGGTCACGTCGATCAGGGGGCCGCTGGGCGGGTCGGCGGGGGTGTCGTGGGGGCCGTAACTGCGGCCCGTGTAGATCTCGTTGAAGCGGAAGTAGTGGGCCGGCTGCCGCTGTTCGCCGAAGATCAGGTCGTCGCTGTCCCAGATCGTGCCGTCGGTGCCCTCGCCCTGGTCGCTGATCACCCGGATCGCCAACTGTGCGGATTTCAGGTCGTGGACGGCGAAGACCTCGCCACCGGAGTTGTAGAAGTCCTCCGGGCCGACCTGGCGGGCGGGGGCGCCGGTGAAGACCGCCGCCTCGCCCTGTTCCTCCACCAGCTTCTCCAGGCCCTGGCGGATGCAGTCGTAGAACTGGCCGATGGACGTCCAGCCGTCGCCGGGCTTGGGTTTGGGGGCCAGCTTGCGGGGGGTTTCGATGGTGAGGAAGGTCTGCAGCGCTGCGGGTGAGAAGTGCTGGAGGCCGATGAGGGGCAGTTGGTCGCTGCTGAACGGCAGTTTGGCGGGGTACTTCGCGACGAACCGGGAGTGGCCGACGTCCGGGGTGCCGCCGACCGCGTTGAGGAGGTTCGCGGCGAGCGTCATGTGGAGCATTTCCTCCAGCAGGACGCTGCGGAGGGTGAAGTGGGCGGGGCGGTTGGTGCCGGCGAAGATCGAGTACATGCCGGTCATGTAGACGGGGACGGTGAGGTGTTCCACCTCCAGGGCCGCCTGGAGGTAGCGGCGCAGGGCGGGGAGGTCCTGGGGGATGCCGAACCCCTGGGCGTCCAGGGCGAGTGCGGTGATCACGCGGTCACCTTCCCCTTCTCCGAGGTCTCCGACCCCGGGTTCGCCGACTCCGGGTTCGCCGATCCCGGGTTCGCCGATCCCGGGTTCGTCGATCCCGGTTTTCCCCACTCGCCCGCGGTCCGGACGGTCACCGGGCGGTGGGCGGCCGCGAGGTCGCGGTGGATCCGGGCGGCGCTGCGCAGGGCCAGCGCCAGCATCGTGAGCGTGGGGTTGCTGGTGCCGAGCGACGGCATGCTGCCGCAGCCGATGGCGTAGAGGTTGGGGTGGTCGTGGGTGCGCTGGTCGGCGTTGACCACGGACGTCGTGGGGTCGCTGCCCATGACGTGGGTGCCGGCTCCGTGGCCGGCGCCGCTGTAGGCGAGGTCCAGGGTCTGCCCGTCGACGGTGTGGACGAAGTGGCCGAGCGGCGGGACGCCGTCGTGCGGGGCGTGGTCGGTGTAGTCGGTGGCGCCGAGCCGCGCGAAGATCTTCCGGGCGACGAGGCGGGCGGCGAACAGGCCGGTGCGGACGTGCTCGTCGAGGTCGTAGGTGAGGATCGGCCGGGGGTTGCCCATCGCGTCGCGGTGGCGGGCGGGGTCGATGGTGACGCGATTGCCGGGGTCGGCGGACTGCTCGACGGCGATCTGGAGTTGGAGCTGGCGGCCGATGGAGCTGCCGAGCAGGCGGCGCAGTTCGGGGCCGAAGACGCCGTCCGGCCGGACGTCGCCGTCCTTGTCGCCGCCGATGCCCAGCGCGGTGGCGACGTTGCTCATGGGGGCGCCGGTGGCCCAGCCCCAGCCCCAGTTGCCGATCTCGATGCGGAACGGGGCGCGGGCGCGGCGCCCGGGGCCGCCGCGGAAGACCTCCCAGCCGGAGGTGTGGCCGGGGCCGCGGAACGGTCCGACCGGCCCGCCGGCCTCGGGGGCGAGCGCCCAGTTGAGGATCGTGGGGTGGTCCATGAGGTTGCGGCCGACCTGCCCGCTGGTGTTGGCGAGACCGGAGAACAGCAGCAGCCGGGCGTTCTCGACGGCGTGCGCGGCGAGCACCACCACATCCGCCTCGGCCAGGTAGGACCGGCTGACCGGGGAGGCGGGGTCGGTGTAGGTGCGGTACTCCACGCCGGTCACGGTGCCGGCCGAGGTGGCCCGGACGCGGGTGACCACGCACCGGGTGGCGAGGGTGACGGACGGCGGCCAGGCGGCCTGGAGGCGCAGCGGATGGGACTTGGCCTGGACGGGGCAGATCGGGACGCAGCTGGCGTTGCCCACGCAGCGCTCGCCGTAGTTGGGCAGTCCGACGGCGCCCTCGATGCGGTACGGGGCCCGGTGGGCGGGGTTGGGCGTGGAGTTGCGGGCCTGGGGCAGGCCGAACATCCGCAGGGTGTACGGGAGGCGAGCCACCGTGTCGTCGATGACCGCGTCCCCGAGCCGATGGTCGCAGTACTGGTCGATATAACTCTGCGGGATGTGGTGCATCGGGTACTCGTAGCCGGAGTCGGTGACCACCCCTAGTTCCTTCTGCTCCCGGGCGTGGCCGGCGACGCCCAGTTCCCCCTCGGCCTCGGCGTACCAGGGCTGGAGGTCCTCGGCGGTGAGCGGCCAGTCCAGGCCGTAGGAGTAGGTGCTGCGGGTGGCGAAGTCGTCGGGGAGCATCCGGGGGACGGCGCCGAGCCAGTGCATGCCGGCGCCGCCCAGTTCGCGCAAGTAGTCGGTGCCGTAAGGGAGTTGGCCGTTCTGGACGAAGTATCCGCGGGCGGTGAACTCGGGCTCGTCGGCCTGCGGATTGCGCACCGGGGCGAGGTCGAGGACGTCCGGGGAGGGGGCGGCCCTGTTGGGGCGGTAGGCGGAGTTGGGGACCTTGGCCACGGCCGAGTAGAAGGTGGACAGCGAGTCCAGGTAGCCGGGCCAGGTCTCGGTGCCGCCGTTGCCGGCCTCCAGGACGAGGATCCGCCAGCCCTGGGCGCCCAGGCGCTTGGCGACGGCGGAGCCGGCCCAGCCGGCGCCGACGATGATCGCGTCGTAGCGGCGGCGGGCGGCGCCCTCCGCGGGGACGGTCTCGGTCATGGCGTGCTCTCCTCGGGGGTGGCGGGGGCCTCCGGGGTGGTGGGGGCGGCCGCGGTGGGGACGGCGGACGGCGGGACGTCGCGACTGAGGCGCCGGCCGGGGAGCAGGTGGGCGGGGATGCTCTCCGGGGGGACCTCGTCGGTCAGGCCGGTGCGGCAGGGGACGTCCGCGAGGCCGAGGCGGTCCCGGAGCTCCGCGACGCCGGGCGGGTCGGGCGGCCGGACCGCCCAGGTGCCGAAGCCCGGTGGTTTGGCGCCCGCGGGGTGGCCGTGGAAGGTGCGCCAGACCAGGCCCTCCACGTAGGCGCTGGGGGCCGGGACGAACTCGGTGTTGGCGCTCTCCCGGCGGAGGTCGGCGTGCGCGGCCGGGGCGAGGCGGGGCCAGGCGCCGGTGTACCAGAGGTAGATCAGGGCCCGGGCCACCTCGCGGTGGGTGGGGCTGAGCGCCTCCGGGCCGTGGCCTTCCGCGAGGGCGCGTTTCCAGGCGGCCCAGAACGCGGTGAAGCGGTCCGTGCCGACCTGGCGGCGGGCGGTGTCGAGGTAGAGCCGGGCCGCGCCGGTGGCGTACAGATCGAACGCGGCGAAGCCGGTGAGCGGGACGCAGTGGGTGACGAAGTCGGTGAGTTCGTCGGAGAGTTGGGCGGGTCGACGGCCCGGGGGCTCTTCGGGCGGATCGTGCGGCGCGTCGTCGGGGAGTTCGTGCGGCCCGTTGCCGGCCGGTGATGCGGGGACGGTCATCGTTCTCCTCCCGGAGCGGCATATGCGGCACATGCCGGGGCCATGCTTCTCAACACCCAGCCGCACATGCGGACATGACGGCATAAACCACTGAAAGGCGTATGACGGAAGGTCAGTTGAGCCCGGAGGAGCCACCGGCGTGCGGCGCGGGGCGCACTGGCGGGCAGGGAGGCGGCCCGGCAACTCGCACCGATTGCTGGTGATTGCGCCTCTTCGCCACCCTCGTCCCACTAAGCTCAACGGCATGGAGGACGGCATGCGCATCGGCTTACTCTCCTTCGGCCCGGAGGAGTTCGCCACGCTGCACGAGACCTGCGTCGAAGCGGGACACACCCCCCTCGTCTACGCCTACTCCCGCTCCCTGCGGCCCAGGACGGCCACGGACGACGATGCGGCTCGTGCCGCGGGCCGGATCACCGCCGCGCTGCCCGAGGGGATCGACCTGCTGCTGCCGGGAAGCTCCGAGGGCCTGGGGGCCGCCCTGCGCGGATACCACCTCGACCTCGTCGTCTGCTACGGATTCTCGTGGCGGCTGCCTCCCTCCGTGCTGAGCGTCCCGCGCTACGGAGTGATCAACGTCCACTGTTCGCTGCTGCCCAAGTACCGGGGGCCGGCGCCGGTGTTATGGGCCATCCGCAACGGCGATGCCGAGCTGGGCGTGACCGTCCACCGCATGAACGAGGAGTTCGACGCCGGCCCCATCCTGGCGCAGCAAGCCGGTGTCCCGCTGCCGGACGATGTCACCCCCGGCCGGCTGTGGAGCGGTCTCGCCCCGGCGTTGCGTGCGGTGCTCCGTCGTGCGTTGCACCGGGTGCGGGACCCGGAGGCCGGTGAGCCCCAGACCACGGCCGGCGTCAGCTATGCCGGTCTGATGGAGCCCGAGTTCTTCCGGCTCGACACCACGAAGCCGGCGAGCGAGATCCATCATCAGGTGCGGACATGTCGCTTCATGGGGCCTCAGGCGGCCCCGGTGGCCGTCGTCGACGGCAGCCGCCGAAGGATCCTGCGCACCAGTCTCACGCCTGCCGACGGCTGGCGCCTCGATTGCGGCGACGGTTCACTGTGGATCACCGCCTCGGAGCTGATGGAACCCCACGGCCGGGAAGACGGGAACGACTAGCCGCGCTTCAGCAGCTGAGCCAGGCGGCGCGACCGTGCGGCTGCCTGCGGATCGTCGAATGCGCTGAGCAGTTCCCGGGCCTCTTCCCCGGCGGCGCGTGCCTGCTCGCGCTCGCCGAGCGCGTCGAGCGCGTCAGCCAGGTGGTGCAAAGCACATGCGAGCTGCCAACGAGCATCGAGGCCGCGGTGCAGGGCAACGGCCCGCCGGTGCAGCTCCACCACCTCCTCATGTCGTCCCAGCGCCTGGCACGCCCCGCCCGCGCCGTCCTGTGCGAGGGCCTCCCGGGCCCTGTCGCCGAGCCTGCGCTGGATGGCTGCGGACTCCCGGCACAGGCGTAGCGAGACCTCCGGGCGACGGCGCGCCAGTTCGAGCCTTGCCGACTCCATCAGCCAGTGCCCTCGCCACACCTGGTTGTCCTCGGCGCCGGCGATCGCCAGTGCGGCCTCGATGGCCTGCCCGGCCGCCTCCAGGTCGTCCGCACCGCGCCGGGCCCAGCACAGCAGGAACAGCGCGTTGCCCGCACCGCCCCGGTCGCCGAGGCACGGAAGTCCGCCAGCGCGGGTTCGAGGGTCCGCACCGCCTCGTCATACCGGCCGAGTTCGCACAGGGACTCGGCGAGATTGGCTTGGAGCAGGGCCGACCAGCGGCGATCGTTCAGCTCACGGAAGATCGCCCAGCTGTCTTCGAAATACGCACGGGCCTCGTACAGCCGGCGAAGGCGGAGACCGAGCAGCCCCAGCGCGTTGACGGAGACCGCCGCGCCCCGCCGATCACCGAGTTCCCGACGGATGGCCAGCGCGGACCGGTGGCAGTCCCGGGCCTCGTCGAGCCGTAGCGCTTGGAAGGCCGACTTGCCCAGACTTTCCAGCGCTTCGGCCTGTCCGGCGGGCTCTCCCGCACGCACCGCGGCGTCCACGGCGATCCGGGCCGTCACCTCCCAGTCGTCGAAGGCGTTGTGGTGCATGTACACGGCACGGAGCACCACGGCGAGGCGCCATGCCAGGCCCGGAAAGCCTGATGCGGCGGCGACCCGGACCGCCGTGGCGAGATTGCTGCTCTCCGTCCGGTACCACTGGAAGGCCGGCTCGTACCGGTCGAAGCGGAGCGGTGCGTCGGGTGCCGGGAAGCGGTCGTCGAGGTGATAGCGGTCGAACGGTGCGATGACGCTCTGCGCCGCGTCGGCGGCATGGAGGTACCACGTGAGGCAGCGTTCGAGGATGGTCCTCCGCTCGGACGCGCTGTCCACCTTCCGGGCCTGGTCGGCCGCGTAGGCCCGCAGGAGGTCATGGAATTCGTAGCGTCCCGACGGGCGTCGCTCCAGCAAATGGGCGCTCACCAAGGTGTCCAGCCGCGCCCGTGCTTCGGACGGCTCGACGCCCGCCATCCCGGCGACGGCGGGAAGGCCGAACTCGTTTCCGGGGTGGAGGCCGAGGATGCGGAAGAGGCGAGCGGCGGGCGCGGGCAGGGCCCGGTAGGACCACTCGAAAACGCTGCGCATCGCGTCGGGGCCGCCCTTCTCTTCGGCTGTCAGGACATTCCAAAGTGCCGACTCGTCGCGCAGGTCGTCGATCAGCTCGCTCAAGGGCATCGACGGCCAGCTGGCAGCCCGTTCGGCGGCGATCCTCAGAGCCAGCGGCAGCCGTGCGCACAAGCCGGCGAGTTCGGCCAGGTCGGCGCGCCGGTCCCGGCCTCGGTAGTCGGCAGTGGCGGTGCGCAGCAGCGTGATCGCGTCCGCCGCCGGGAAGGTCTCCAGTCGCACGCGTAACGCACCCTGCTGCGCGACCAGCCCGGACAGGTCGTCTCTGCTGGTCACCACGGTCAGGCAGGCTGCGCTCCCGGGGAGCAGCGGGCGCACCTGCCCGCTGTCCACGGCGTTGTCGAGGACGACCAGCATGCGGCGGTCCGCGAGCAACGAGCGGAACATCGACTCCCGGCGCTCCCGTTCCACCGGCACCAGCGCGGCGGGCACACCGAGGTCTTCGAGGAAGCGTCCCAGTACCTCTCGGGCGACACCGGCGAGTCGACGGCGTAGCCACGCAGATTGGCGTACAGCTCGCCGCCCGGGTAGTGCGACCGGATGGTGTGCGCCCAGTGCGGTGCGAGGGAGGTCTTGCCCACCCCGGCAGTTCCGGTGATGACCGCCAGCGGCAGCACGGCGGGGGTGCTGCGACCGTCCGCGACGAGCCGGCCCAGGCGGCTCAGCTCGCGCGAGCGGTTGACGAAGTGCCGTGTGGCGCCCAGGAGTTGGTGGGGCACTATGACCGGGGCGTCGGGGACGTGCTGATGGAGGTGGACCCCGCCATGGACGTCCCGCGCCTGGACGACGCCGTGCGCCGAGGCCGAACCCTCGAACCTGTTGGAGTGCGCGGCAGCGTCACTCATACCGACGTGCGGCACGGGGGCGGCAGTGGGGCCACGTGGTCGCCGAACCAGTCCTCCAAGGGTTCGCCCACCTCGTAGAGGCCCTGGATGAACTTTTGGCAGTGCGCAATGAGCTCGGTGTCGACGAATTTGCGGGCGGACTCCAGAATTCCCTGGTCGTCGTAGACCGCCTGATACATCACGTGTGATCCGAGGGTGTAGATCTCCGGAAGCGGAGCGTCCGACTCGAATTGCGAGACCTGGTCAGCTCTGACGATACGCGTCGGGCCACCGCACTGACTGCGGATACGCAAAGCGTGAAGTTCCCACTGCAAATAGTCGCTCAGGGGCTCTTCGACCACTCTCACCCGGCGGGCGACGAAACCGTGCCGCTCCACCTTGCGGTGGTAGCCGTCCATCTCGGCCCGGCCCGCTTCCAGCAGGCGCAGGGACTCGTTCCAGTCGCCGCGCGCGAACGCCTCCCAGCTGTCATAGCCGGGCTCCTGGAAGGTCTGCTGCCGCTCCAGCTTCCAAAAGCCCAGGTCAGCGCTCTGCCAGAAGTGTTGCTCGAAGTCGGCGTAGTAGGCGTCGAGCGGCATGCGCTCGCCGATCGCTCCTCCGAGCAGACTACTCATCCGGGATGTCCACCTTGGCGGCGACGATGGTCGCCCTGGGAATGATGACCAACCGCTCACCGGGGTCGACACTCACACCGTCGGGCAGCCGTCCCTCATACGAAGTGGTCAGATCGGTCCCGATGACAGCGACGTCGCCGTTGTCCAACTCCCAGATGTCGGGGCAGCTGGAATTTCCGGACGTCTGCCCGAGTTCATGCGACGACTTGCCGAGCCGCCGCATTAAGGACGCCGAGGGTTCGGCCACCCACCTTTTCCCCATCTTGCCTCCCGATGTTGCCACTTGACGGAGTCTCAGGAACCTGAGGCGGCCGAGGATAGCACTCAGGGAATTGAATTGGACACGGTGCGCTACCAGCCGTAGCGCGCGATTGCGCCATACGGGGAGGGCGGCGGACGTACGGAGCCCCCGCGGCCGGGGGGCGGCTGCAGGGGCTCGTTCGGGAGGCCGGGGGCGGTTACACGCCCGCGGGCTCCGGGGTGGGCTCGTTCGCCTCGTCGTGCGCGCCGGCCTTCTTGGCGCGCTTGGCGGCCTTCTTCTTCGCGCGGCGCTCCTTGCGGAGTTCGATCATCGCGTAGAGCGTCGGGACGAGGAGGAGGGTGAGCAGGGTGGAGCTGATCAGACCGCCGATCACGACCACGGCCAGCGGCTGGGAGATGAAGCCGCCGTCGCCGGTGATGGACGCGGCCATCGGCAGCAGCGCCATGATGGTGGCCAGCGCGGTCATCAGGATCGGGCGGAGCCGGTGCCGGCCGCCCTCGACGACCGCCTCGACGACGCCGTAGCCCTGGGCCCGGTACTGGTTGATCAGGTCGATCAGCACGATGGCGTTGGTGACCACGATGCCGATCAGCATCAGCATGCCGATCATCGCCGGGACGCCCAGCGGGGTGCCGGTGGCGAGGAGCAGGCCGATCGCGCCGGTGGCCGCGAACGGGATGGACACCAGCAGGATCAGCGGCTGGATCAGCGACCGGAAGGTGCCGACCAGCAGCATGAAGACGATGGCGATGGCGGCCAGCATGGCCAGGCCGAGCGAGGAGAACGCGTCGGACTGGTCCTGGGAGACACCGCCGATGGTGGCGGTCGCGCCGTCCGGCAGCTTCAGGCCGTTGATCTTGCTCTGCAGCTCGGCGCTGACCGCGCCGGTGTTGTCACCGGTCGGCTTGGCGGTGATGGTCGCCGAGCGGGCCCCGTCGATCCGGGTCATCTGGACCGGTCCGGGCACGGTCTTGACGGTGGCGAGGGTGCCGAGCGGCGCCGGGCCGGCCGGGGTCGGGATCGCCAGCTTCTTCAACTGCGCCACGGTGGTGGCCGGGTGGGCCGTCTTGATGACGATGTCCCGCTCGGTGTTGTCCAGGACGGCCTGGCCGGTGGTGGTGCCGCGGACCGCCTGGGTGACGGCGCCGCCGAGGGTGGTCTGGTTGTAACCGGCCGCGGCGGCCTTGGCGTTGGGCGTGACGGAGATCCGCGGCACGCTCTGCGCGAGGTCGCTCTGGACGTCGGTGACGTGGTCGAGTCCGGCGACGGCCGTGCGGACCTGCTCGCTGGCCCGCTTCAGCACGTCGGCGTCGCCGGCCTTGACGACCACGCTGAGGTCCTGGCTGCCGAAGCCGCCGCCCGCGGTGATGGTGGTGTCGCCGATGGCCGGGCCGAGCTTGTCGAGCTCCGCGCGCAGATGGTCGGTGACCTTGCCGGAGTCCGCCGAGTTCGTCAGCTTGAGCTGGTAGGACGCCTGGTTGGCGCCGGTGCCGCCGCCGAAGGCCGCCATGAAGCCGGAGGAGCCGACGGTCACCTGGTAGTCGGCGATGTCGTCGTCGGCCGCGAGCAGCTTCTCGACCTTCTTCGCCTGGGCGTCGGACGCGCCCAGGCTGGTGCCGGGCTTGAGCTCCTGCTTGACGGTCAGGGTGTCCTGGTCGCCCTGGTCGAAGAAGTTGGTCTTCAGCAGCGGGCCCATGGCGAACGTGCCGAGGAGGACGACGACCGCGATGACCAGGCTGGTGACCCGGCGGCGGGTGGCGAAGCGCAGGACCGGGACGTAGAGGCGCTGCAGGGCGCTGCGGGTCTCCTTCTCCTCGGCCTGGCGGCGCAGGTCGTCCGGGCTGGTGCCCTCGGGGATGACCGGGGCGCGCAGGAACCAGTACGACAGGACCGGGACGACCGTGAGGGAGACGATCAGCGAGGAGAGCAGGGCGACGGTGACGGTCAGCGAGAACGAGCCGAACAGCGCGCCGACCATGCCGCCGACCACACCGATCGGGAGGAACACCGCGACGGTGGTGAGGGTCGAGGAGGTGATCGCGCCGGAGACCTCCTTGACCGCGGAGAGGATGGCCTCGCGGCGCTCCTCTCCGTAGCCCAGGTGCCGCTTGATGTTCTCCAGGACGACGATGGAGTCGTCGACGACCCGGCCGATCGCGATGGTGAGCGCGCCGAGGGTGAGCATGTTCAGGGACAGGTCACCGGTCCACAGCACGATCAGGGTGATGACGACCGAGAGCGGGATGGACACCGCGGTGACCAGCGTCGAGCGCAGGCTGAGCAGGAAGACCAGGATGACGATGACGGCCATGGCGAGGCCGAGCATGCCCTCGGTGGTCAGCGACTCGATGGACTTGGAGACCGCCGGGCCCTGGTCGGAGACGACCGTGACGGAGGTGCCCTCGCCGAGCTTCTGATGGATCTTCGGGAGCTCGTCCTTGACCGCGTCGGAGATCGCGACCGCGCTGCCGTCCTGGTCCATCGTCACCATGACGGCGAGGCTGGGCTTGCCGTTGGTGCGGGTGAGGGAGGTCGGCGCGGCCGGCTCCTCCTTGACGGTGGCGACGTCGCCGAGCCGGACCGCCTTGCCCGCGGACGGGCCGCCCGCGGCCCCACCGGCGCCCGCGGCCGGCGGGACGGTCAGGTCCTTGATCTGCGCGACGGAGGTGAAACCAGCGCCGACCTGGACGGTCTTGCTCTTCCCGTCCTCGGCGAACGAACCGGCCGGCACGGACGTGCCGCCGGCCTCCAGTGCCTGGCCGAGCGCCTGCGTGGTCAGCCCGGCGGCGGCGAGCTTCTTGTCGTCGGGGGTGACGGCGACGATCCGGTCCTGGACGCCGCTGACGGTGACCTGGCTGACCCCGTCGATGTTCTTCAGGTCCGGGACGACGCTGCGGTCGAGCTGGTCGGCGAGGGTTTGCTGGTCCTTCTTCGAGGACGCCACGGCGAGGACGACGGTCGGGATGTCGTCCGTCGAGCCGGCCACCACCTGCGGGTCGACGTCCTTGGGCAGCTTGGCCCGGGCCCGGTTGACGGCCTGCTGGACGTCGGCGACCAGCCGCTTGGAGTCGTTGCCGTAGTCGAACTGGGCCATGATGACGCCCGAGCCCTCGCTGGACGTCGAGGTGACGCTCTTGATGCCGTCGACCGCCTGGACACCGTCCTCCAGCGGCTCGATCACCTGCTTCTCGACGACATCGGGCGAGGCGCCCTGGTACGGCGCGAGCACGGAGACCATCGGGAGTTCGATGGAGGGCAGGAGCTGCTGCTTGAGCTGGGGTATCGCGATGGCGCCGAAGGCGATCGCGACGATCGACATCAGCGCTATCAGGCCCCGTTGTACGAGGCTGAGCCGGGACAGCCAGGACATGGGTGGGGTCTCTCTCTTCTGTTCTGAAGGCGGGACGGTCGGCGGGGCCGGGGGCGGCAAGGCGCCCTCGTCAGGCCCGACGGCGGGGGCCCTGCGCGGGCCCACTTACACCTTCGGCCATGACCAGGCCGGTTTTCCTCGCTCGCAGGTCGGTTTCCGTCCCGGGCCCGTACCGCGTTCGGAGTACGGGCCGCTCCACCCCTACTGCACCCGTGGGCGTACGAGGCCCGATTCGTAGGCGATGACGACCAGCTGGGCGCGGTCGCGCGCCCCGAGCTTGGCCATCGCCCGGTTGACGTGCGTCTTGACCGTGAGCGGGCTGACCGCGAGCTGCTCGCCGATCTCGTCGTTGGACAGTCCGCCGGCCACCAGGACGAGCACCTCGCGCTCCCGGCCGGTCAGCGTCGCCAGCCGTTCCGCGTCCGCGCCGCCGGGCCCGCCGTCGCCCGGGCCGCTGCCCTGGGCCAGGAACTTGGCGATCAGGCCCTTGGTCGCCGCGGGCGACAGCAGCGCCTCACCGCCCGCCGCGATCCGGATCGCGCCCAGCATCTCGTCCGGTTCGGCGCCCTTGCCGAGGAAGCCGCTGGCGCCGTTGCGCAGCGACTGGACCACGTAGTCGTCGACCTCGAAGGTGGTCAGGATGACCACCCGTACGTCGGTGAGGTCCGGGTCCTCGCTGATCATGCGGGTGGCGGCCAGCCCGTCCACACCGGGCATCCGGATGTCCATCAGCACGACGTCCGGCCGCTCGGCCTTGGTCAGTTCGTACGCCTGGGCGCCGTCGGAGGCCTCCCCCACCACCCGCATGTCCGGCTCGGAATCCACCAGCACCTTGAACGCGCTGCGCAGCAGCGCCTGGTCGTCGGCGAGCAGCACCTTGATCGTCATGTCGTCTCCCCCGTACGGACGGTCTGCAGTGGAAGGGTGGCCCGCACCTGGAAGCCGCCGGCCGCGCGCGGGCCGGTCACGATCGTGCCGCCCAGCGCGTGGACCCGCTCGCGCATCCCGATCAGGCCGTGGCCGCCGCCGTTCTCCTCCGGCCCGTCGGTGCCGCCGGGCGAGGGGGCGGGCCGGTCGGCGGCCCGCTGACGCGGCGCTCCGGGCCTGCCCGCGCCGTCGTCGAGGACGGTCACGGTCAGCGCGGTGGCGTGGTACGCGATCCGGATGGTGGCGCGGGCGCCCTCCCCGGCGTGCTTGTGCACGTTGGTCAGCGCCTCCTGGACCACGCGGTAGGCGGTGAGGTCGACGGAGGCGGGCAGCGGCCCGGGCGCCTCGGGCACCTCCAGCTCCACCGGGAGCCCGGCGCGCACGAACCCGTCGACGAGCTGGTCGAGCACGCCGAGGCCGGGCGCGGGCTCGGTCGGTGCCTTCGGGTCGTCGGACTGCCGCAACAGGCCGACCGTGGCGCGGAGTTCCTCCAGCGCCGAACGGGACGCCTCGCGGACGTGCGCGAGGGCCTGCTTGGCCTGGTCGGGGCGGTTGTCCATGACGTGCGAGGCGACCCCGGCCTGGACGTTGACCAGGGCGATGTGGTGGGCGACGACGTCGTGCAGCTCCCGGGCGATGCGCAGCCGCTCCTCGGCGACCCGGCGGCGGGCCTCCTCCTCGCGGGTGCGTTCGGCCCGTTCGGCCCGTTCCCGGATGGCGTCGATGAAGGCGCGGCGGCTGCGGACCGCGTCGCCCGCGGCGGCGGCCATACCGGTCCAGGCGAAGATCCCGAGGTTCTCCTGGGCGTACCAGGGCCGGGGGCCGCAGAGCATCGCGGAGGCGGTCAGGACGACGACGGTGAGGGCGCCGATCCGCCAGGTCGTGGGGCGGTCGGTGCGCGAGGCGACGGTGTAGAGGGCGATCACCGCGGCGACCGCGACCGGGGCGCGCGGGGTGCTCGCGCCGGCGATCAGTTCGACGAGGGTGAGTGAGCCGGTGGCCGCCAGGACCGAACGGGGCAGCCGGCGGCGCAGCACCAGCGGGGCGCAGGCGAGCGCGGCCAGCACCACGGTGGTGGCGGTCAGCTCGTGCGGGACGATGCGCGGTCCATGGACGCGGTGCGGGTCGGCCACCGCGCCGAACAGGATGCAGACGAAGACGGCCACCGCCAGGGCCGCGTCGAACGCGAACGGATGCGTCCGGTACCAGGCGAAGCGGCCGGCGCGGGCCGTGTCCGGGCGGGGGTCGAGAAGGCTCACAACAGCAAACGGTAGCGCCCCGGTTCCGCGGAGGAACCGGGGCGCCGGGTGCCGGTGCACTGGAAAAGGGGCGGCCGGTGGCGGCCGGCCGCGCGGGCGCGGACGGCCGGGTGGCCGTCCGGAGGCGGACTCAGCCCGGGATCAGGCCGTCGTCGCTGAGCATCTCCCGGACCTCGTCGAGCGTGGCCTCGGGGGACGGCAGGATCAGTTGGGACGGTTCGAGGGAATCGTCGGGGAGCGGGGTGCCCATACGGCGCACCGCCTCCAGGAGAGCGCCGAGTGTGCGCCGGAAGCCGGCCTCGTCGCCGCTCTCCATCTCTTCGAGCAGTTCGTCGTCCAGCTTGTTGAGCTCGATGAAGTGGGCATCGTCCAGCTTCACCTGGCCCTCCCCCATGATCCGTACGATCACGACGGTCTCCCTTGGTCCGCTCCGACGGTCTCCCGATCCCTGCGAGGCTAACCGCCGCCGGTCGTCACTGCTTGTCGAAACGCGGCTGGTCCTGCTGGGGCTTGCCGCCTTCGATGGCCTGCTGGCCGGCCGGCGAACCGCCCGCGAGCTCGGCCTTCATCCGCTGCAGCTCCAGCTCGACGTCACTGCCGCCGGAGAGCCGGTCCAGCTCGGCGGTGATGTCGTCCTTGGCCATGCCGGACGGGTCGTCCAGCGCACCGGACGCCATCAGCTCGTCGATCGCGCCGGCCCGGGCCTGCAGCTGCGCGGTCTTGTCCTCCGCGCGCTGGATGGCCAGACCGACGTCGCCCATCTCCTCGGAGATGCCGGAGAACGCCTCGCCGATCCGGGTCTGCGCCTGGGCCGCGGTGTACGTGGCCTTGATCGTTTCCTTCTTCGTCCGGAAGGCGTCGACCTTGGCCTGCAGCCGCTGCGCGGCGAGGGTGAGCTTCTCCTCCTCGCCCTGGAGCGTCTGGTGCTGCGTCTCCAGGTCCGTGACCTGCTGCTGCAGCGCGCTGCGCCGGGTCAGCGCCTCGCGGGCCAGGTCCTCACGGCCGAGCGCCAGCGCCTTGCGGCCCTGGTCCTCCAGCTTCGCGGACTGGCCCTGGAGCTGGTTGAGCTGCAGCTCCAGGCGCTTGCGGGAGGTCGCCACGTCGGCGACTCCGCGGCGTACCTTCTGGAGCAGCTCCAGCTGCTTCTGGTACGAGTAGTCGAGGGTCTCGCGCGGGTCTTCGGCCCGGTCCAGGGCCTTGTTGGCCTTCGCGCGGAAGATCATCCCCATCCGCTTCATGACACCATCGCTCATGGGCCTCGCGCGCCCCCTTCTGACCGACTTGCATCGGGCTTAGGCTCCAGCACATCTACAGACCCCACAGTACGGGCCCTGGTTCCATTACCGCACTGTTCGCGCCCGGATGCGCTCCTCCTCCAGGACGATCGGGACGGCCTTTCCTCCCGCCCAAGGAGTAGGGAGAGGGTTGCGGGGAGTCGCCGGACGGGGCGTGACCGCCGCCTTCCGAGGGGTGCCGTTGCCGGATCGTGCCCGTCGGCCCCTGGCTCCCGGGCGGCGACCACGTACTCTTGGGTGTTGTGTTCCGAAGCCGTTCGAAGGATGAGCAGGCCGCGACCGCCAAGGTGACCGCGGACCAGCCCCAGCAGCCCCGCGACCCGCAGGCCCCCAAGGGCCGCCCGACGCCCAAGCGCAGCGACTCCCAGTCGCAGCGCCGGGCCCGTGCGCACACCCCCACCAACCGCAAGGACGCGGCGAAGGCCCAGCGTGAGGCCCGCCGTGCCGATCTCGCCCGGCAGCGCGAGGCGCTGGCCAACGGCGACGAGCGGTACCTCCCGGTGCGGGACAAGGGACCGGTGCGCCGGTTCGCGCGCGACTTCGTCGACTCGCGCTGGTGCGTCGCCGAGTTCTTCCTGCCGATGGCCGTGGTGATCCTGGTGCTGACCATGATCCGGGTGCCGTCGATCCAGAGCATCGCGCTGCTGCTGTGGCTCGTGATCATCGTGCTGATCGTGCTGGACTCGATCCTGATCTGGTTCCGCCTGAGCAAGCGGCTGCAGGAGAAGTTCCCCAACGAGAACCTCAAGGGCGTGAAGGCCTACGCGGTCATGCGCACGCTCCAGATGCGGCGGCTGCGGCTGCCGAAGCCGCAGGTCAAGCGGGGCCAGCGGCCGTAGTTCCGGTATGCCGAAGGGCCGGACCCGCCTGGGCGGGTCCGGCCCTTCGTGCCGTCCGGGGTGCTGCTCAGCCCTCCTGGGCCGCGTGCAGGCTCATCGGGCCCGCGTAGACCTCCTGGCCGTCCTCGAAGAGGCGGACCTGGTCGACGCCGCCTTCGAGGAGGGCCTTCCACTCCTCGCCGATCCAGGATTCCGCGTCGCCCTGCGTCGTGAACTCCTCCGGCTCCACGGCGGGCACCGCCTCCGTACCGTCCGCCTTCTCGAACCGCCACGTCCACGCCATGTCCGCCTCCTGGGTCCCACCGGGTACGTGAGTCGTGCTTGTCGCGCCTGTCGTACTGATCGAGAGCCTAACGGCCGTGTCGAGTCCGCCCCCGCCGCGCTCACCGGGAGCGGACGCGAGAAACTCGCGGTGTGGATGTGACTCTCCTCGGCACCGGCGCCCCGCTCGGGCTGCCGCGCCCCGACTGCCCGTGTGCCTCCTGTGCGACCGCCGTCGGCGACGAGGCACGGGCGGCGACCGCGCTGCTGGTCGACGGCGCGCTGCTGATCGATCTCACGCCGGGTCCGGCCTTCGCGGCGGCCCGCGCCGGGCGGTCGCTGGCCGGCGTACGGCAGGTGCTGCTGTCGCATCCGCACGAGGGGCCGGCGCTGGAGGTGCCGGCCGGGCTGCCGACGCCGGGCCGGGTCGCGGACGGGCGGGAGCTGGCGCTGCTCGACGGGCACCGGATCCGGGCCCTGGCGGTGGACATCCCGGGCACCGCGTACGAGATCTCCGGGCCGGCCGGCGAGCGGCTGCTGTATCTGCCGCCGGGTGCCGCGCCGGCCGGGCTGACGGACGGGAACGGCACCGCGAGCGGCGGCTACGACGGCGCCGGCGGGAACGGTCCGTACGACCTGGTGCTGCTCGACGTGCTGGGCCGGCCGGACGCGCTGGCGCGGCTGCGGGCGAGCGGGGCGGTGGACGCGGCGACGGACGTGGTGGCGGTGCACCTCGACCACGAGGTGCCGCCGGGGCCCGAACTGCACCGCAGGCTGGCGGCGGTGGGCGCGCGGGCGGTCCCGGACGGCAGTTCGCTGGTGGTCGGCGAGTACCACGCGGTGCCGGACCTGCCGCGCCGGACGCTGGTGCTGGGCGGGGCGCGCAGCGGGAAGTCGGTGGAGGCCGAGCGGCGGCTGGCGGCGTTCCCGGACGTGCTGTACGTGGCCACCGGCGGCAGTCGGGACGGCGACGCGGACTGGGCGGCGCGGATCTCGCTGCACCGGGAGCGGCGGCCGAGCAGCTGGCGGACCGTGGAGACCTGCGACCTGGTGCCGTTGCTGGCGGATGCCGGGCCGGACGGCGAGGCGGGGGCGGCGGACCGGGCGGGCGGCGGGTCGCCGCTGCTCATCGACTGTCTGGCGCTGTGGCTGACGCATGCGATGGACGAGGTCGGGGCGTGGGACGACGCGGCCTGGGAGGGCGGCGGCCGGAAGGCGCTGCGGGAGCGGACCGATGCGCTGGTGGCGGCGGTGCGCGCGACGCACCGGCCGGTGGTGGCGGTCAGCAACGAGGTCGGCTCGGGGGTGGTGCCGGCGACCCCGGCGGGCCGCCGGTTCCGGGACGAACTGGGGCGGCTGAACGCGGCGTTCGGCGCCGAGTGCGAGCAGGTGCTGCTGGTCGTCGCGGGCCAGGCGCTTGCGCTGCGCGGATGACGCGGGCCCGGCCGCGCCCGTGTCCGCTTGCCCGGGAGCGCGGCGCCGGGTGCTCTTGACCCGTGACCGGATACGGGCTGACCGAGTGTGTCGACGCGGCCGTGCGCGCCTATCTGGCGGAGCACCCGGAGGCGACCGTGGTCGCACTGGACGAGGGGCTCGGCACCGGCTTCTGGCGGCTGGACAACGGGCGGCTGCACTGGCTCTCGGTGCTGCCGGAGGAGGCCGCCGCGGTGCGCCGGATGCTGCTGCCGGACACCGCCCGGCGGCACACCCTCGCCCGGGAACCGGCCGGCCGGGCGTGGCCGGCCGCGGTGCCCGCCGGGACGTCCGGCGGGGTCGTGGTCATCGCGGCGGGGGTGCTGCGGCGGCTGCCGCTGCCGGCCGGGCGGGCGCTGCTGGCGGTGTGCGCGGCGCGGTTCCCCGGCGGTGCGCTGGTCTTCGACGCGCTGCCGCGGCGCGCGGCCGCCCTGGTCGCGGGCCGTGGGGGCCTGGTACCGGGGTCCGTCCGCCGGCCGTCGGCACCCCGGTACCGGCCGCCGGTGCCGCGGGCGCTGCGGCCGCGGGTGTACGAGGTCCGCTTCGCCGCGGGGCCCGCTGCCCCGCGCGGCGACGAGCGGCCGCGGCGGGGCGGGAGCGGGGCCGGCGACGGCGGCCGCAACCCCGCCGCACGCCGAACGCATTGCCGGTAATCTGCGCCCAATGAGCGCCCTGAACCTCGATGACTTCGCCCATCTGATCGAGCGCCCCGATGGCGGGGTGCGCCGTGACGCCGAGGAGCGACGGGCGCGGCTGGCCGTACCGCCGGGCGCGCTCGGCCGCCTCGACGAGCTGGGCGAGTGGCTGGCCGGCGCGCAGGCGCAGGTGCCGGTGCGGCCGATCCGGCAGGCCCGGCTGGTGCTGTTCGCCGGCGATCACGGGGTGGCGGAGCTGGGTGTCTCGGCCCGGCCGGCCGGCGGGACGAAGGACCTGGTCCGGGCGGTGCTGGAGGGTGCGAGCCCGGCCGCGGTGCTGGCCCGGGGTGCCGGGGCGCAGCTGCGTGTGGTGGACATGGCGGTGGACTGCGAGCCCGGGGAACTGCCCGAGGAGGTCACCCGGCACCGGGTGCGGCGCGGCAGCGGCCGGATCGACGTCGAGGACGCGCTGACCGCCGAGGAGGCCGAGGCGGCGTTCCGGGCCGGGATGACGGTCGCGGACGAGGAGGCGGACGCCGGTACGGACCTGGTGGTGCTGGGCGATCTGAGCGTCGGCGGCACGACCGCGGCGAGCACCCTGGTCGCCGCGCTGTGCGGTACGGACGCCTCGGTGGTCACCGGCCGCGGCGGGGCGCGGATCGACGACCTGGCGTGGATGCGCAAGTGCGCGGCGATCCGGGACGCGTTGCGGCGGGCCCGGCCGGTGCTCGGCGACCAGCTGGAGCTGCTGGCCACGGTCGGCGGCGCGGACCTGACGGCGATCACCGGGTTCCTGCTGCAGAGCGCGGTGCGCCGGACGCCGGTGATCCTGGACGGCGTGGTCTCGGCGGCCTGTGCGCTGGTGGCGCAGCGGGTGGCGTTCCGGGCGCCGGACTGGTGGCTGGCGGGTCAGGCCAGCGGTGAGCCGGCGCAGGCCAAGGCGCTGGACCGGATCGCGCTCAACCCTCTGCTCGACCACGGCGTCACTGCTGGCGAGGGGACGGGGGCGCTGCTGGCCCTGCCGCTGGTGCAGGCGGCCGCGGCCCTGGCGGCAGAACTTCCCGTACGCGACTGAGGCGCGCGCCGCCCCGGCCGGGGCGGCGCTCCTTCCCGCCCGTACCGGACCACCGGCGACGCCCCATAAGATCACGGCTTTACACGTTTTTTATGGGAGACATCGCTTGAGTCCGGACGAACGCCGCCGCGAGCAGCGCGGCGGCACCTGGTCACGGCGCGGCGCCTGGTTCGGCATCTGGTACCTGCGCACGGTCACGTTCCTCAACCTGCTGAGCGCGGTGTGGGTGTCGTTCGGCACCGACATCCGCCGGCACAACGTCGAGGAGTACTTCACCCCGTACCTGCTGACCGCGGGGTTCGCCTCGGGGGCCTTCTCGCTGTTCCTGTCGGTGACCCTGCGGCGGCGCAAGCGGGCCGCGTGGATCCTGAACCTGGTGCTGTCCGGGCTGCTGGTGGGGCTGTTCGGCTTCGCGCTGGCCGCGGCGCCGGAGTTCCGCGGGCATCCGCAGAACTGGGTGTCGCTGGTGGTGACGGCGGTGTTCGCGGTCGCCCTGGTGGTCGGCCGGCGGGAGTTCTACGCCAAGGGCGACCGGTCGAACCCGAAGCTGGCGGCGGCGGTCGCGGTCGGCGGGCTGCTGGTCACCTCGCTGCTGGCGGCGCTGCTGGTGACCGTCACCAACACCGCCCACGACGCGTCCTCGACGTTCGTCACGCGCTGGCGCTACGGCCTGATGCGCCTGGTGTCGCTGGCCGCCGACGACCACCGCTTCCCCGGCATCGACACCCCGAACTGGGTCAACGTCGCCATCAACGTGCTGAGCACGCTGCTGCTGGTGGCCGTGCTCTGGGCGGCGTTCCGGTCCGTGCGCAGCACCGAGCCGCTCACCGAGGACGACGAGGAACGGCTGCGCGCCCTGCTGGACCGGCACGGCGACCGGGACTCGCTGGGCTACTTCGCGCTGCGCCGCGACAAGAGCGTGCTGTTCTCCCCCAGCGGCAAGGCGGCGATCACCTACCGCGTGGTGGGCGGGGTGTCGCTGGCCTCCGGCGATCCGCTGGGCGACCCCGAGGCGTGGCCCGGGGCGATCGAGGGGTGGCTGGCCGAGGCCCGGGCGCACGGCTGGGCGCCGGCCGTGATGGGCGCGAGCGAGGAGGGCGGCACGATCTACGCCCGGCACGGCCTGGACGCGCTGGAGCTGGGCGACGAGGCGATCGTGGAGACCGCGGAGTTCACCCTCGACGGCCGGGCGATGCGCACCGTGCGGCAGGCGTACAAGCGCATCCAGCGGGCCGGCTACACCGTCCGCATCCGGCGGCACGAGGACATTCCCGCCGAGGAGATGGCCCGGCTGCTGGAGCTGGCCGACGACTGGCGGGACGGGGAGACCGAGCGGGGCTTCTCGATGGCGCTGGGCCGGCTCGGCGATCCGGCGGACGGCCGCTGCGTGATGCTGGAATGCACCGACGCGCAGGGCGAGTTGCGGGCGGTGCTGAGCTTCGTGCCGTGGGGGGCGAAGGGCCTGTCGCTGGATCTGATGCGGCGGGACCGCGCGTCGGAGAACGGGCTGATGGAGTTCATGGTCCTGGAGCTGATCCAGCGGGCGAAAGAGGTGGAGATCACTCAGCTCTCGCTGAACTTCGCGATGTTCCGTTCCGTCTTCGAACGCGGCGCGCGGCTCGGCGCGGGCCCGGTGCTGCGCCTGTGGCGCTCGCTGCTGAGCTTCTTCTCCAGGTGGTGGCAGATCGAATCGCTGTATCGCGCCAACGCGAAATACCGGCCCATCTGGGAGCCGCGGTACATGCTCTTCGAAAAGAGCACCGATCTGCTGCGGATCGGCCTGGCCGCCGCCCGGGCGGAAGGCTTCCTGGAAGCACCTGGTCTGCCGAAGTGGCTGAACCGCAAGCACCTGGAGAACGTGAGATGAGTGTGGCCCGTGCGGGACGGCGGGAGATAGCCGTTCTGCGCCGGGCGGCGCGGGCCGAGTGGGGACCGCTGCTGCGGACGGTGCGGTCGGAGCTGGTCGCGGCCAGGCTGCGGGCGATCCCGGTGACGCTCGCCGCGGTCTGCCTGACGCTGGTCTTCCAGTTCGTGCAGAACCAGGCGTGGGGCTACCACGCCGTCCAGGACATCGGCTCGGTCCAGGCGTACGAGCACCTGTGGATCGCGCTGCTGCGCACCCCGCTGTCGCTGTTCGTGCCCGCGCTGGACCTTCCGGTGTGGGGCGCGCTGGCGCAGATCCTGGTGGTCTTCGGCATCGCGGAGACCTGCCTGGGCTGGCGCAGGACGCTGCTGGTCGCGTACGTGGCCACGCTCGCCGGGACGATGTACGCCCGGATCGGCATCTGGATCGGCCCGCAGAGCCCGCTGGGCCTGCCCGACTCCGACAAGTACGTCATCGACACCGGCCCGTCGGCGGCCGTGGTCGGCCTGGCGGTGTTCGTGTGCTGGCGCTACCGGGCGTGGTTCACCGGGTCCCTGGTGGTGCTCTCGATGGTGTTCGAGGTGCTGTTCATCAAGAACAACCTGGCCGGCAAGGAGCACCTCGCGGCGATCCTCGGGGTGTTGGTGGTGTGCGGGCTGTGGGAGGCCTGGCGGCCGGTGAAACCGCGGGACGCGCAGCGGGTCACCGGTCGGGAGCACCCCCGATGAGGTGCTCCACCTTGCGGCGGACGGCGGACCAACGGCGGTCGTGGCGGTAGGCGCGGACCCGGGCCCGGGCCAGCGCCCGGGGGCGGTTGCGGTAGAGGCGCCTGGCCCACGGTGAGTGGGGCCGGGCCAGCCGGACCGCGCCGAACAGCGCGACGAACGGCACGAAGACCCCGATGACCGCCAGCCGCGCCTTCCCCTTCAGCAGTGCGAGCAGCGCGAAGAGGAAGTTCACCGCGACCGTCCGGGCGACGGTGAGGCGGTCGGCGGTCTCGTCCGGGGTGAGTTCGTTGACGCCGAACGGCAACGAGCCGCCGAGGATCAGGGCGACCAGGGCGACGGTGAGGATGACGACCTCGACGCTCTTGGTGCCCTCCTCGGTCCAGTACACGTCGTCCAGGTGCAGGATCAGCGCGAACTCGTCCAGGACCAGGCCGACTCCCATCCCGAAGACCACCGCCGCGACCCCCGCCCCAAAACCGCGCCGGTCGCCGGCGATCGCGATGAACCCGCCGACGACCATCAGCACCACGCCGGGCACCACGTGGTGGACGTGCAGCCCACCGGGCGAGATGTTGCGGAACGGGCCCTTCCCGGCCCGGATCAGCCGGGTGATGACCCGGGTGACGAGGAAGGTCAGCACGAAGGAGGCCAGGGCGAGCAGCAGCAGGAGCTTTCCCGGCTCGACGATGTTGCGGTACCACCAGTGACCCATGGGCACCATTAGGCCCCCTCAGGACGGCCGGGGGCGGGAGGCGGGCGCGGCGGACGCCCGGATAGCCTGCCGCGATGACCGAGTCGCCCGCTCCCCCGGCCCGCTTCGACGCCCTGCGCTTCGCGTTCGGCACGCTGACCGTGCTGCCGGTGCGGGTGCACCGCTGGGACCGGGCGGCGGCCCGCGGCGGGATGCTCTGCGCGCCGCTGGCCGGCCTGGTCGTCGGGGGCTCGGCGGCCGCGCTCGGCGGCGGCCTGCTGCTGCTCGGCGGCGGCCCGCTGCTGGCCGCGGTCGGCACCGCCGCGGTGCCCGCCGTCCTCACCCGCGGACTGCATCTGGACGGGCTCGCCGACACCGCCGACGGGCTGGGCAGCGGCAGGCCCGCCGAGGACGCGCTGCGCATCATGAAGCAGTCCGACATCGGCCCGTTCGGTGTCCTCACGCTGCTGTTCACCCTGCTGGCCCAGGTGGCGGCGCTGGCCGGGCTGTACGGGGCGGGCTGGGCGTACGGCGCGCTGGGGGCGGCGGTGGCCGCGGTCACCGGCCGGTGCGCGCTGACCCTGGCCTCCCGTACGGGGGTGCCGGCGGCCCGTCCGGAGGGGCTGGGCGCGGCGGTCGCGGGGACCGTGCCGGTGCGTGCGGCGCTGCTGTGCGCCGCCCTGGTGGTCGCGGGTTGTGCGGCGGCGGGCGCGGTGTGGGGCCCGTACGGGGCGGTGCACGCGGGGCTGGCGGCGGTGCTCGGACTGGCGGCCGGCGAACTGCTGCTGGGGCACTGCCGGCGGCGGTTCGGCGGGGTGACCGGGGACGTGTTCGGTGCGCTCGCGGAGGGCGCGGGGCTGACCGCGCTGCTGGCGCTGACCCTCGGGTGATCCGCCCGTTTCCGCCAATTCCCTTGTATCGTCCATGAGTTGACCGTGATCGGTACGACCTGCCGCGCAACGGTCCGCGCCGGTACGGCGGCAGGCCGGGCCTCGCGGCGCCGCCGAGCGTAGGCTCGGCCGCAGCAGCGCGCCTAGGCGCGACAACGGATTCCCGGACGGAACAGGACTCTCATCACCGTGACTGCACTGACCCTCAGTACTTCTTCCGCCGCAACGGTGCGTGCGGATGCCGTCGTCGTCGGCGTGGCCAAGGGCGCCAAGGGCGTCGTCGTGGCTCCCGGCGCCGAGGCCGTGGACAAGGCGTTCGGCGGCAAGCTCGCCGGTGTGCTGGAGACCCTCGGCGCGAGTGGTGCCGAGGGCGAGGTGACCAAGCTGCCCGCGGCGGACGGTCTCAAGACGCCGGTCGTGCTGGCGGTCGGCCTGGGCGACGCGCCGGCCAAGGGTGACGGCTACGACCACGAGGCGCTGCGGCGCGCCGCGGGCAGTGCCGCCCGGGCGCTGGCCGGCAGCAAGAAGGCCGGCTTCGCGCTGCCGGTCGAGGACGCCGAGGCGGCCGCCGCGGTGAGCGAGGGCGCGCTGCTCGGCGCGTACACCTTCACCGCGTTCCGCAGCAACGGCAACGGCAGCGGCAAGAACGGCAAGAAGAACGACGGCAAGTCGGCGCCGCTGGGCGAGGTCGCGCTCCTCGGCGGCAAGCCGCGCGACAAGGAGTTCAAGGCCGCCGCCGAGCGCGCGCAGGCGCTGGCCGCGGAGATCAACCGCGCCCGCGACCTGATCAACACCCCCTCCAACGCCCTGGACCCGAAGTCCTTCGCGGCCGAGGCGCAGGCCGCGGCCAAGGAGTTCGGTCTCAAGGTCGAGGTGCTGGACGAGAAGGCGCTGAAGAAGGGCGGCTACGGCGGTCTGCTGGGTGTCGGCCAGGGTTCGGAGGCCCCGCCGCGGCTGGTGCGGCTCGCCTACACCCACCCCAAGGCGGACAAGACCCTGGCGCTGGTCGGCAAGGGCATCACCTACGACTCGGGCGGCATCTCGCTCAAGCCGGCCGGCCACAACGAGACCATGAAGTGCGACATGAGCGGGGCCGCCGCGGTGTTCGCCGCCGTCGTGGCCGCGGCCCGGCTGGGCCTGGAGGTGAACGTCACCGGCTGGCTGGCGCTCGCCGAGAACATGCCGTCCGGCTCCGCCACCCGCCCGGGTGACGTGCTGACCATGTACAGCGGCAAGACCGTCGAGGTGCTGAACACCGACGCCGAGGGCCGGCTGGTCCTGGCCGACGCGCTGGCCCGGGCCTCGGAGGAGTCGCCGGACGCGATCGTGGACGTCGCCACGCTGACCGGTGCGATGGTGCTGGCGCTCGGCCACCGCCACTTCGGGATCATGGCCAACGACGACGCGTTCCGCACCTCGATCCACGAGATCGCGGAGGAGGTCGGCGAGCAGTCCTGGCCGATGCCGATGCCCGAGCACCTGCGCAAGGGCATGGACTCTCCGGTCGCCGACATCGCCAACATGGGTGAGCGGATGGGCGGCGGCCTGGTCGCCGGTCTCTTCCTGAAGGAGTTCATCGGCGAGGGCATCCCGTGGGCCCACCTGGACATCGCCGGCCCGGCCTTCCACGAGGGCTCGCCCTGGGGCTACACCCCCAAGGGTGGTACCGGCTCCGCGGTCCGCACCCTGGTGCGGCTGGCCGAGCGCACCGCCGCGGGCGACCTCGGCTGACGCTGGCCCGTCTGGTCTGTTTTGTCCGTACGGCCCCGAGCTCACAGCCCGGGGCCGTCGGTGTGCGTACCGGGGGCATGTTCGCCCTCGACGAAATCCGTACGTGCATACGCACGGGTAACCCGCCGGCAGCCCCCTCAGGCGGCGACTCAGCCGTCCAGAGTCCGGCCCGCCGTCCCGGCTTCGTTGAACAAGTGCGAAGATGGGTTCTCGGCAGGACAGGGCCCCCCTTACCCAGGGCCGAAATTAAAGCGGCCGAACAACAGCCGCGGTCCGGTCATCGCAGACCGGTCCGGCGCATCCATGCATGGAGGACGTGACGTGGCGAACGACGCCAGCACCGTTTTCGACCTAGTGATCCTCGGAGGCGGTAGCGGTGGTTACGCCGCTGCCCTGCGCGGGGCGCAGCTGGGCCTGGACGTCGCCCTGATCGAGAAGGGCAAGGTCGGCGGTACCTGCCTGCACAACGGCTGCATCCCCACGAAGGCTCTGCTGCACGCCGGTGAGATCGCCGACCAGGCTCGCGAGAGCGAGCAGTTCGGTGTCAAGGCCACTTTCGAGGGCATTGACATGGCGGCGGTCCACAAGTACAAGGACGACGTCATCTCGGGCCTGTACAAGGGCCTGCAGGGTCTGATCGCCTCCCGCAAGGTGACGTACATCGAGGGTGAGGGCCGTCTGTCCTCGCCGACCTCCGTGGACGTGAACGGCCAGCGCGTCCAGGGCCGCCACGTCCTGCTGGCGACCGGCTCCGTGCCGAGGTCGCTGCCGGGCCTGGAGATCGACGGCAACCGCATCATCTCCTCGGACCACGCGCTGAAGCTGGACCGCGTGCCGAAGTCCGCGATCGTCCTGGGCGGCGGCGTGATCGGCGTCGAGTTCGCCTCGGCGTGGAAGTCCTTCGGCACCGACGTCACCATCGTCGAGGGCCTCAAGCACCTCGTCCCGGTCGAGGACGAGAACAGCTCCAAGCTGCTGGAGCGGGCCTTCCGCAAGCGGGGCATCAAGTTCAACCTCGGCACCTTCTTCGACAAGGCCGAGTACACCGCCGACGGCGTCAAGGTCACCCTCGCCGACGGCAAGACCTTCGAGGCCGAGGTGCTCCTGGTCGCGATCGGCCGCGGGCCGGTCTCGGCGGGCCTGGGCTACGAGGAGCAGGGCGTCGCGATGGACCGCGGCTACGTCCTGGTCGACGAGTACATGCAGACCAACGTGCCGACCATCTCGGCCGTCGGTGACCTCGTCCCCACCCTCCAGCTCGCGCACGTCGGCTTCGCCGAGGGCATGCTGGTGGCGGAGCGGCTGGCGGGCCTGAACGTGGTCCCGATCGACTACGACGGCGTGCCGCGGGTGACGTACTGCCACCCCGAGGTCGCTTCGGTGGGCATCACCGAGGCCAAGGCCAAGGAGCTGTACGGCTCCGACAAGGTCGTCGCCCTCAAGTACAACCTCGCGGGCAACGGCAAGAGCAAGATCCTCAAGACCGCGGGCGAGATCAAGCTCGTCCAGGTCAAGGACGGTGCCGTGGTCGGCGTCCACATGGTCGGTGACCGTATGGGCGAGCAGGTCGGTGAGGCCCAGCTGGTCTACAACTGGGAGGCCCTGCCGGCCGAGGTTGCGCAGCTGGTGCACGCGCACCCGACGCAGAACGAGGCGCTCGGCGAGGCCCACCTGGCCCTGGCCGGCAAGCCCCTCCACTCCCACGACTGACCCGAGTCCGGGCGCGACGACCACATCCTGCAATTCGTAAGGAGCAACCGAAACCATGGCGGTTTCCGTAACCCTTCCGGCGCTCGGCGAGAGCGTCACCGAGGGCACCGTCACTCGCTGGCTGAAGGCCGAGGGTGAGCGCGTAGAGGCCGACGAGCCCCTGCTGGAGGTGTCGACCGACAAGGTCGACACCGAGATCCCGGCCCCCTCCGCCGGCGTCCTGACCTCCATCAAGGTGGCCGAGGACGAGACCGTTGAGGTCGGCGCCGAGCTGGCCGTGATCGACGACGGCACCGGTGCGCCGGCTGCTGCCCCGGCCCCGGCCGCCGCCGAGGCGCCCGCCCCGGCCGCGCAGCCCGAGCCCGCCGCGGCTCCGGCCCCGGCTGCCGAGGCCCCGGCCCCCGCCGCCGCCCCCGCGGGCGGTGCCGAGGGCACGGACGTCGTCCTCCCCGCGCTCGGCGAGAGCGTCACCGAGGGCACCGTCACCCGCTGGCTGAAGGAGGTCGGCGAGGAGGTCTCGGCCGACGAGCCGCTGCTGGAGGTCTCCACCGACAAGGTCGACACCGAGATCCCGGCGCCGGCCTCCGGCACCCTGCTGGAGATCGTGGTCGGCGAGGACGAGACCGCCGAGGTCGGCGCGAAGCTCGCCGTCATCGGCGCCAAGGGCGCGGCCCCGGCCGCCCCGGCTCCGGCCGCCCCGGCTCCCGCTCCCGAGCCCACCCCGGCTCCGGCGCCCGCCCCGGCCGCTCCGGCCCCGGCCCCGGCGGCTGCCGCCCCGGCCGCCCCCGCCGCTCCGGCTCCGGCCCCCGCGCCGGCTCCGGCTCCGGCCGCCCCGGCGCCCGTCACCCCGGCCCCGGCCGCCGGTGAGGGCGAGGGCGCCTACGTCACCCCGCTGGTGCGCAAGCTCGCCGCGGAGAGCGGCGTCGACCTCGCCACGGTCAAGGGCACCGGTGTCGGTGGCCGGATCCGCAAGCAGGACGTCATCGCCGCCGCCGAGGCCGCCAAGGCCGCCGCGCCGGCCGCCGCCCCGGCTGCCGCCGCGCCGAAGGCCCCGGCCCTTGAGGTCTCGCCGCTGCGCGGTCAGACCGTCAAGATGCCGCGGATGCGCAAGGTCATCGGCGACAACATGATGAAGGCCCTGCACGGCCAGGCGCAGCTGACCTCCGTGGTCGAGGTGGACATCACCGCGATCATGCGGATGCGCAACAAGGCCAAGGACGCCTTCGCGCAGCGTGAGGGCGTCAAGCTCTCCCCGATGCCGTTCTTCGTCAAGGCCGCCGTCCAGGCGCTGAAGGCCCACCCGGTCGTCAACGCCCGGATCAACGAGGACGAGGGCACCATCACCTACTTCGACACCGAGAACATCGGTATCGCGGTGGACGCGGAGAAGGGCCTGATGACCCCGGTCATCAAGGGTGCGGGCGACCTCAACATCGCCGGTATCGCCCGCAAGACCGCGGAGCTGGCGGGCAAGGTCCGGGCCAACAAGATCACCCCGGACGAGCTCTCCGGTGCGACCTTCACGATCTCCAACACCGGGTCGCGCGGCGCGCTGTTCGACACCGTGATCGTGCCCCCGAACCAGGTCGGCATCCTGGGCATCGGCGCGACCGTCAAGCGTCCGGTGGTCATCAACCACCCGGACCTGGGCGAGACCATCGCGGTGCGCGACATGACCTACCTCGCGCTCTCCTACGACCACCGTCTGGTGGACGGCGCCGACGCCGCCCGCTACCTGACCACGGTCAAGCAGATCCTGGAGGCCGCCGAGTTCGAGACCGAGATCGGTCTCTGAGTCCGGCAGCCACCCGGTAGGCGTGTAACAGGGGCCGGCCCCGGTCCGTACGGCGTCCGTACGGACCGGGGCCGGCCCTTCCGCATGCCGCCGTCCCGGATAATGGCCCCCTCGCCACCAGCCGCGTCACCACCCGCTCTGAAGGAGCACGTCATGACCCCGCCCGTCGTCCATTCGCTGCGCGAGCAGATCCGCGAGCACATCCTTGAGGGGATCGTCAGCGGCCGCTGGCAGCCGGGCGAGCGGATCGTCGAGCGGCGGATCGCGGTGGAGTTGGAGGTCAGCCAGACGCCCGTGCGGGAGGCGCTGCGCGAACTGGAGTCGCTGCGGCTGATCGAGTCGGCGCCCAACAAGGGCGTACGGGTCCGGAACCTGACCGCGGCCGACCTCAAGGAGAGCTACCCGGTGCGGGCCGGGCTGGAGCAGGTCGCGGCGGAGCTGGCCGCCGGGCGGCTGGCGGAGGACACCGCGGCGCTGGAGCGGGAGGTGGCGGCACTGCGTGAGGCGGACCTGGCGGGCGACGGGGAGGCGCAGGTGCGGCACACCGTGGCGTTCCACCGGGAGATCGTGCGGGCGGCCGGCAACGCGGTGCTGCTGCACACCTGGGAGTCGCTGGGCATCGAGGTCTGGACGGCGCTGTCGATCCGCTGGTTCAGCCCGGAGCAGCGCTCGCACGCCCAGGACCACCAGGAGATCGTCGACGCGTTCCGGCGGCGCGACCCGAAGATCGGCACGCTGCTCAAGACACACGTGCTGAGCTGCGCACCGAGGGTCTGAGCGGGCGCGCCGGGCAGGTCCGAGGGGTCCGGCGGGGCGTATCGGAGGGCACCTCCGGGCTGGCACCGAGTGCCCGAAATCGCGACACCCCGTGCCGACCTGCGGTTTTTCCCTCGCTGAGCGTTGATCGATCATCGATCAGGGGCGTATCGTCTTCCGACGGGGCGCGACACCCTGCCTGCCGAAACTGCCGCACTCGCATTCCGGGTGCCGTCGAGAGCCCGCCGCCGCCCACGTGCGCGGCCCGCTCTCGACGGCACCCCCGAGCTTCCCACCCGTCCGGAAAGGGGCCACCCATGCCCGACCCCGTGCGCCTGCCGTACAGCCAGCTCGACCAGCTCCCGGACCGCGACCCCGAGGAGACGGCCGAGTGGCGCGAGTCGCTCGACGCCGTCACCAAGGCGGCGGGCCCGCATCGCGCCGCCTACCTGATGCGCCGCACCCTGGAGCAGTCGGGGCTCGCGCTCCCCCAGCTCCTGGAGAGCGACTACCTCAACACCATCCCCACCGCCGCCGAGCCCGCCGTTCCGGGCGACGCGGCGATGGAGGCCAGGATCGCCGCCTGGAACCGCTGGAACGCGGCCGCGATGGTCTCCCGCGGCGCCAAGTACGGCGTCGGCGGCCACATCGCGACCTTCGCCTCCGCGGCCTGGCTCTACGAGACCGGCTTCAACCACTTCTTCCGCGGCAAGGAGGGCGACGGCAGCGGCGACCAGCTCTACATCCAGGGCCACGCCGCGCCCGGCATCTACGCCCGCGCCTTCCTCGACGGCCGCCTCACCGAGGAGCACCTCGACCACTTCCGCCGCGAGGCCGGCGGCAAGGGCATCCCGTCCTACCCGCACCCGCGGCGGCTGCCCTGGCTGTGGGAGTTCCCCACGGTGTCGATGGGCCTCGGCCCGCTGTCGGCCATCTACCAGGCGCGCTTCAACCGCTACCTGACCCACCGCGGCATCAAGGACGTCTCCGACTCGCACGTCTGGGCATTCCTGGGCGACGGCGAGATGGACGAGCCGGAGTCGACCGCCGCACTCGCGCTCGCCTCCCGTGAGGGCCTGGACAACCTCACCTTCGTCATCAACTGCAACCTGCAGCGCCTGGACGGCCCGGTCCGCGCCAACTTCAAGATCGTGCAGGAGCTGGAGGCCCAGTTCCGCGGCGCCGGCTGGAACGTCGTCAAGACGCTGTGGGGATCCGCCTGGGACGAGCTCTTCCAGCTCGACACCACCGGCGCGCTGGCCCGCCGGCTCCGCGAGGTGCCGGACGCCCAGTTCCAGACCTACGCGACCCGCGACGCGGCGTACATCCGCGACCACTTCTTCGGCGCCGAGCCCGCCCTCGTCGAGATGGCGGGGCTGCTCTCCGACGACAAGATCCTGGAGTGCTTCCACCTCTCGCGCGGCGGCCACGAGCCGCGCAAGGTGTACGCGGCGTACCAGGCCGCGATGGAGCACAAGGGCGCCCCGACCGTGATCCTCGCGCAGACGGTCAAGGGCTTCACCCTCGGCAAGGGTTTCGAGTCCAAGAACGCCAACCACCAGATGAAGAAGCTGACGGTGGACGAGTTCAAGGTCATGCGCGACCTGCTCGAACTCCCCATCTCCGACAGCGACTTCGCCGACGGCCAGGTCCCCTACGGCCACCCGGGCGCCGACTCCCCGGAGGTCCGCTACCTCCAGGAGCGCCGCGCGGAACTGGGCGGCCCGGCCCCGGCCCGCCGCTCGCACCCCCTCGCACCGCTGCCGGCCCCGGCCGACAAGGCCTTCGCCGCCTTCGACAAGGGCTCCGGCAACCAGTCCGTGGCCACGACCATGGCCTTCGTCCGCCTGGTCAAGGACCTCATCCGCGACAAGCAGACCGGCAAGCGCTGGGTGCCGATCGTCCCCGACGAGGCCCGCACCTTCGGCATGGAGTCGCTCTTCCCGTCCCTCGGTATCTACTCCCCCAAGGGCCAGACGTACGAGCCGGTCGACCGCGACCAGCTGATGTACTACAAGGAAGCCAAGGACGGCCAGATCCTCAACGAGGGCATCACCGAGGCCGGTTCGATGGCGGACTTCATCGCCGCCGCCACCGCGTACGCCACGCACGGCGAGACGATGATCCCCTTCTACATCTTCTACTCGATGTTCGGCTGGCAGCGCACCGCCGACCAGATGTGGCAGCTCGGCGACCAGCTCGGCAAGGGCTTCCTCGTCGGCGCGACGGCCGGACGGACCACGCTCACCGGCGAGGGCCTGCAGCACGCCGACGGCCACTCGCCGATGATCGCGGCCACGAACCCGGCGGCACTGACGTACGACCCGGCGTTCGCGTACGAGGTCGCGGCGATCGTCAAGGACGGCCTGCGCCGCATGTACGGCGAGAGCGCCCCCGGCGAGGACCCGAACGTCTTCTACTACCTCACGGTCTACAACGAGCCGATGCCCCAGCCGGCCAAGCCGGAGGGCGTCGACGAGGGCATCGTCCGCGGTCTGTACCGCTTCAACACCGCGGCCACGGCGGGCGCCACGGTGCCCGCCGATGCCCCGGGGATCCAGCTGGTGGCCTCCGGCACCGCGATCCACTGGGCGCTCAAGGCCCAGCAGATGCTCGCCGAGGAGTGGGGCGTGGCCGCCGACGTGTGGTCCGCGACCTCCTGGACGGAGCTGCGGCGCGACGCGATGGCGGCCGACGAGGCCACGCTGCGCGGCGAGCAGCGCACCCCGTACCTCCGCGAGGTGCTCAGCGGCGTCGAGACCCCGGTCCTGGCCGTCAGCGACTACATGCGCCAGGTCCCGGACCAGATCGCGCAGTGGGTCGAGCAGGACTACTCCTCCCTCGGCGCGGACGGCTTCGGCCTGTCCGACACCCGCGACGCGGCCCGCCGCCACTTCGGCGTCGACGCCGAGTCGCTCGTGGTCGCCGCACTGGCCCAACTCGCCCGCCGCGGCGACGTCCCGGCCTCCTCGGTCAAGGAGGCCCGCGACCGCTACGGCTTCTGACCGGCCCGCGGACGGCGGCACCGGGCCGGCCGACACCGGCCGTTCGGCGCCGCCCGCGGCGGAGCGGCCCTCCGACGGCCGCGGCGCGCCCCGCCCCTTCGGGCGGGCGCACCACCTGCCCGTCGTCCCAGGCTCACCACTCGCCTGACGCGGGCGCACCACCGCCCCCTTGAGGGCGCCCCATACTCCCGTGCGGAGGTCACCCACCCGCGCCCGGAACCTCCGCACGGGAACCCACGGCCCGGCCGGTCACGCCCTGACAACGGCCGGGCCTTCTCATGCTTTTCCCTGCTTTATCCCTGCATTTTTCCCCGCTCCTCCACCGCTTTTTCCCCGCTTCCCCTCCGCTTCCCCTCCCCCGCTTTTTCCCCGCTCCCCCCGCTTCCCCTCCCCCGCTTGTTCCCCGCCGCCCACCCCCCTTCGGGGGGTGGGCGGGTGTAGTGGTGCGGAATGCGCTGCTCCGCCTGCGGGCGTCCGGGCCCGCACCACGCACCCCCACACCCCCGCACCCCCGCGGCGACAGGCGCGGCGTGGCACGCAGGGGGCCGCCGCGGTGTGGCGCGCCGTAGTGCGGCCCGCCATGGCCCCGCGAGGTATGACCTGCGGGGGGGGCCGGCGGGGTGTGGCCTGCCGGGGGCCGGCGAGGCCTGCTGGGGGCCGCAAGCCCGGCGTTGTCAGTGGTCCCCGGCATCATGAAGGCATGCGTGCTGCCCGGCTGATCAAGATGGTGTTGCTGCTCCAGTCGCGCCCGTCGATGACCGGGGCCGAGCTGGCGCGGGAGCTTGAGGTGTCCGAGCGTACGGTCGCGCGGGACGTGCTCTCCCTCTCCGAGGCCGGCGTGCCCGTGTACGCCGACCGGGGCCGGGCCGGTGGGTACCGCCTGATAGGCGGGTACCGCACCCGGCTCACCGGACTGGGCCGTAGCGAGGCGGAGGCCCTGTTCCTCTCCGGAGTGCCGTCCGCGCTGCGCGAGATGGGGCTCGCGGACGCCGCCTCCGCCGCCCGGCTGAAGGTCTCCGCCGCCCTCCTGCCGGAGCTGCGGGACGCCGCCGAGGGCGCCGCCCAGCGCTTCCACCTCGACGCCCCCGCGTGGTATCAGGAGCCGGCAACACCCGATCTGCTGCCCGCCCTCGCCGAGGCGGTGTGGTCCGATCTCCGGATCGTCGCTCGCTACCGGAGGAAGGCGAACGACGATGCCCAACCGACCGAAGTACGGCGGGAGTTGGAGCCGTACGGGCTGGTACTGAAGGCGGGCGTGTGGTATCTGGCGGCGCGGGCGCAGGGGGACTTCCGGGTGTACCGCGTGGACCGGTTCACCGCCGTGGAGGTGAGGAGCGACGAGCCCGGCGCCTTCGAGCGGGACGAGTCGTTCGACCTGCCGGCGTTCTGGGCCGAGCGGGCCGCGCAGTTCGCCCGCTCGATCCTCCGCGCCGAGGTGGTGCTCCGCCTCTCCGAACGCGGCATACGCATCCTGCCGCATGTCACCGAGCGCGCGGCGGCCCGTGAGGCGATCGACACGGCGCTGGCCGCCGGCGGCCCGGACGCGCACGGCCGGCTGACCGTCACCCTGCCCGTGGAGTCCGACGAGGTCGCCTACGCCCAGCTGCTGGCCCTCGGCCCGGAGGGCGAGGTCCTCGCACCCGCCGCGCTGCGCGAACGCTTCGCGGCGGCCGCCCGCCGGACGGCCGCCCTGTACGACAAGACTCCGGTCCAGGGAACTCCGGCTCAAGGAACCCCGATCCAGGAGGCTCCAGCCCAAGGAACTCCGGCTCAAGGGCCCCCGATCCAGGGGACTCCTCCGGCCCGGGTCTCGTCGTAGGGGATACCTCCTAGCGGTAGTCGGCCGCGGTCGCGTCCTTTCCGCCGAAGACCACGTCCTCGAAGTAGCCGAAGCAGTCGGGGCGGGAGCCGTCCGTGTCGGTGAAGTCGTACTCCTTCGCCAACTGGCCGCTGGAGAGCGACCGGCCGGTCCAGCGCGCCTTGTCGGGGTCGGCGGCCAGCGCCCGTACGGCCCGGCCGATCAGGGCCGGTGACTCGGCGATCGCGAAGTGCGGTTCCTTGGCCACCGCATCGCGCCAGGTCTCCTCGGTCACCCCGAAGTGGTCCAGCATCTCCTCGGACCGCAGGAAACCGGGGGTGAGGGACACCACCGTGCCGCCCAGGTCCTTCACCTCGGCAGCGAGGCCGAAGGCGATGCGGTGCGGGGCGTTCTTCGTGAGGTCGAAGCAGAGGTTCTCGCGGTAGGTGCGGTTGAAGGAGGCGGTGCCGTCGGTGACCTCGACCAGCAACGCGCCGGGCCGCCGGTTCATCAGCGGCAGCGCGTAATGGCTGGTGATGACGTGGGTGTCGACGCCGAGGCGGAACATCCGCAGGCCGTTGGCCAGGTCGAGGTCCCAGAGCTTGGTGTTGAATTCGAGCAACCGGTCGCCGCCCCAGACGCTGTTGACCAGGACGTCCAGCCGCCCCTGCTCCCGGTCGATGCGCTCGATCAGCGCCTGGACCTGCGCCGGCTCCAGATGGTCGGTCGGTACGGCGATGCCGGTCCCGCCGGCCGCGGTCACCAGCTCCGCGGTCTGCTCGATCGTCTCCGTGGGGCGACCCACCTCGCTGACCCGGTCGCGGGTCGTCCGCCCGGTGACGTACACCAGCGCGCCCGCCCGGCCCAGTTCCACGGCCATCGCCCGGCCCGCGCCCCGGGTCGCCCCGGCGACCAGCGCCACCCGCCCGGTCAGCGACGCGGTCACGGGCCGGTCCGGCCCCGCGCTCGCGGAGACCGCGTTTCCACCGCTCGCAGTCCGGCCGGCCGAGGTCCCGCCGGCCGCGTGCCCACCCGACGCGTTCCCGGCCGACACGTTCCTGGCCAACGCGCTGCCGCCCGCCAGGTCACCGTTCGTCGCGTGTCCACTCGTCACGTGTCCACTCGTCACGTTCCCGCCCGACGCGTTTCCGCCGGACGCGCTTCCACCCGCCGGGTCACCGTTCGTCGCGTGCCCACTCGTCATGTTTTTCCACTCCCCACTGTCAGGTGCCGATCGCCGGACCCGCGGCCCACCAGTGCTGGCCCCGCGCCCGCGCACCGCGACCCTGACAGCGAATCCCGACACCTTCTGTCCGGTATTCGTGCTGACCGGTTGTTCGTGCCCTCCGGCATTCCTGCCGCCCGGCATTCCTGCCCTCCGGCATTCGTGCCGTCCGGTATTCGTGGGGCAGACATGCGGGCGGGAGGGGCAGAGCATCGCGAGCTCACCCCTTACGGACTCCGCCCCGGAACTCCCGCACGCTCCCCCCGTCCCGCAGCCGTCCGACGACCTCCGCCACGGGGGACGGGCCGGAGTCCGGGCCCGGTGCCGGAGCGGCGAGGGTGGTGCCCCGGGCGGTGGTCCGCAGGGCGCCGGTGGCGTCGAGGGCGGCGACGTCCGGGCTGCCCGCCGCCAGCAGGTACGACTTCCCGGACGGCGAGCGCCAGGGGACGGCCCCGACGACGTGTGGGCCGTAGCGGCTGCAGGCGGCGGTGCCGTCGGACCGGCCGGCGATCCGGCCGGGGTCGTCCGGCCGTACGGTCGGCGGCAGGAAGCGGACGGTCGCGCTCCCGGGTCCGCGCCAGGTGTCGGCGCGGGTGCACACCCAGGTCGCGCTGCCCCCGCCCTCGGGGAGGTGCTGCACGGCGAACGCCCAGTTGCTGACGGACCGTACGCCGGCGCCGCGCAGCGCACCCAGCCCGCACGCCGTGCGGGCCCAGGTCTGCAGCGCCGCCGGGTCGGTGGCCTCGCGCTGCCCGGCGACCGGGCCCGCCGCGCCGGCGGGCGGCGGCGGTACGTAGGTGAGATGGACCGGGACGAGGTCGTTGAGGTCGGCCAGCAGGAAGGGCGGGGCCGGCGCCCCGATCCGTGTGGAGGGGCGGAACTGCGCCACCGGCCAGTGCCCGCAGCCGCCGCCCGCCTGCGGGGGGAGCGGGATCCGGTCGGTGACGCCGTCCGGGGCGACGTGCAGCCCGCGCGGCGGGGCGCCCGGCGCCAGCAGGTCGCGGGCGGCGACGTCGGAGATCCAGGGGGCGAGCAGATAGCGCATCCAGCCGTTGCCGCGGCCGATCACCAGCGCGGCGCCGGTCGTCAGATCCGCGCCGTCCACCCGCGCGAAGTGCAGGGTGACGGTGGCGTCTTCGGGTTCGGCGTAGCGGACCAGCCGTTCCCCGTCGTACAGGACGACCACCATGACGTTGTCGATCAGACCGGCGTACAGCAGCTGCGGCGGGTGGTCGGGCGGGCGGGTGGAGGTGTCGGCGGACGCGGTGATCCGGGCGTCGGCGGGCGGTGCCGCCCAGGCCCGCAGCGCCCGGCCCAGGAGTTCCTTGTCGCCGGCCTGCCGCCCGCGCGCGGGCCAGGCGGTGAAGTCCACCCGTGCGGTGTCGGACCACTGCTCGGTGGGGGTGCGCAGCAGCTTCGTGGGGTCCAGCGCCTGCTGGGCGAGGGTCGGCGGCCGGCCCACCGGGTCCGCGCCGCGCGGCACCACGGCGACCACCGCGCCGATCGCCGCGACGGCCGCCAGCGCCACCGCGGCCCGCAGCCGCTGCCGGCGGCGCAGCAGGTCCGTCGGCCGGGTCTGCACCGTACAGGGGTCGAACTCCCCGGAGTTCAGCAGCGCCGCGGCGCCCGCGCCGGTGTCCCGGTCCAGCTGCTCGGCCGCCCGCTGCGCGGCCTCCGGGTCGGTGACCCCGGCCCGGTCCAGCAGCGCCCGTACCGCGTCCTCGTCCAGGCCCTCCAGCTGCCACAGTCCGATGGCGGCCCGGACCGACGCCGGGACGGCGGACAGCGCCTGGTCCAGGGCGAGTTCGTCGGCGCCGCCGGCCCGGGGGAACAGGCGCAGGCCCCAGACCTGGGGCACCGCGGGCAGTCCCCGGCCGGCCCGGCCCTCGTGCGCCAGGGCCAGCCGCAGGGTGCGCAGCCGTACCAGGTCATAGCCGTTCTCGGGCAGCGGGCCGCGCTGGGCCGGCAGCCCGCCGTCCGGGTGGCGCCGGCGGCCGGTGCGCGGCAGTGCCCGCTGGACCAGGCCGTGCGCGGTGAGCACCCGGCGGTGGCGGCCCATCGACGGGGGCAGGACGAGGTAGGCGAGGCGGACCAGCCGGGGGTAGTGCTCGACGAGGGCCGCCTCGGCCCGTTCGACGTCGGCCCGGGTGCGTTCGTCCATGGGCATGGCCTGAAACAGCCCTTCAGAAATTGGCAGATTTACCGACTATGCCGTGTATGCCGTCGTTCGGTTGTTGCACGCCTTCCAACGAGTGATTCTTGGGGCGGTCACCCGGCGGCCCGCCCGGCCCGCGCGCTCCCGGCCACCGTCCGCGCCGGGCCCGCCCGTCCGCCCGCTCCCTGCCTGCTCATCCCCCGTTCCCCGCCCCGGCCGGCGGCCCGCGCCCGGCCACCCTCCGGCCACCCTCCGGCCCGGACGACGGCGCGGCAGCATCCGGGGGACTCCGCATGCGGCACACCCAGGCAGGGCAGATGCTGGAGCGGTGATGGACGAGACGGAGTTCTGGGAGCTGATCGACGACTCGCGCGAGGCGGCCGAGGGTGATCCCGAGGAGCAGGCCGACGCGCTGGTCGAGCGGCTGCTCAGGCGCGACCCGGACGCCGTCGTGGACTTCGCCCGCCACTTCGAGTCCCGCTACAACCGGGCGTACACCTGGGACCTGTGGGCGGCGGCCGCGGTCCTGCTGGACGGCTGCAGCGACGACGCGTTCGACTACTTCCGCTGCTGGCTGATCGCCCAGGGCCGGGAGGTCTTCGAGGGCGGGGTGCACGACCCGGACCAGCTCGCCGAGCTCCTCGACGACTTCGACGAGTCGGTCGACGGGGACGCCGAGGAGGTGGGGTACGCGGCCGACGAGGCGTACGAGCAGATGACCGGCGGGTCGATGCCGGACCTGGAGCTGCCCCCGCCGCCCCGTGAACCGCTCGGCAGGTACGTCGACTTCGACGACGACGAGACCCTGGCCGAGCGCTTCCCCCTCCTCTGGGACCGTTTCCGGCCATAGCCCGGCCGGAGGCGACTCGGCTCCCCCGCCGGGGAGTTGTCGTCGCCTGGCGCCGGGCCCGGGCAGTATGGGCCCATGCGGATCGCGATCACCGGCTCGACCGGACTCATCGGCACGGCCCTCGTACGGTCCCTGCGCACGGACGGCCACGACGTCGTCCGGCTCGTCCGGCGCGCCCCGGCGGCCGCCGACGAGGTGCGCTGGGACCCCGAGCGGCAGCAGGTCGACACCGCGGGGCTGACCGGCTGCGAGGCGGTGGTCCACCTCGCCGGCGCGGGCGTCGGCGACCACCGCTGGACCACCGCGTACAAACAGCAGATCCGCGACAGCCGGGTGCTCGGCACCCGGGCCCTGGCGGAGGCGCTCGCCTCGATGGACGTCCCGCCGCGGGTCTTCGTCTCGGGCAGTGCGATCGGCTACTACGGGGACACCGGGGACCGGCGGACGGACGAGAGCGCGCCGGCCGGCCACGGTTTCCTGCCGGAGGTGTGCGTGGACTGGGAGGCCGCCGCGCAGCCCGCCCGGGACGCGGGCATCCGCACCGTCTTCGCCCGCACCGGCCTGGTCGTGGCACGCTCGGGCGGTGCCTGGGGGCGGCTCTTCCCTCTCTTCCGGCTCGGGCTGGGCGGGCGGCTCGGCGACGGCAGCCAGTACTGGAGCTTCATCTCCCTGCACGACCACATCGCGGCGCTCCACCACCTCCTGGCCACCGAGGAGCTGACCGGTCCGGTCAACCTCACCGCGCCGGAGCCGGTGACCAACCGGGAGGTCACCGCCGTGATGGGCCGGGTGCTGCACCGGCCCACGCTGTTCTCCGTCCCGGCGCCGGTGCTGCGGGTCGCCCTCGGTGAGTTCGCCGAGGACGTGCTGGGCAGCCAGCGGGTCGTACCGAAGCGGCTGCTGGAGTCCGGGTTCACCTTCACGCACCCGCGGATCGTCGAGGCGGTCCGGGCCGCGGTCGTCTGAGGGGCGGTCGGGCCGCGGTCGTCTGAGGGCCGGGCCGGCGGGTGCCGTCCAGCCCCGTTAGACGCCCCCGCCCACCGGCAAACCGTGACGAAGGACGCTTCGACGCGCCCCGGGCGCCCCCTGTCGTACGCGCCGGCGCATGCCTACCTTTCCGCACACATCACTCGGCATTCCCCGCGGCCTCAGAGGGCATGACAATGCGTGCACCCGCCGCTGGGACCGACCTCGGGAGGCCATGTGCTGCGCACCGCATCGACCGTGGACGTCGTCGTCGTGGGGGCCGGCCCGGCCGGTCTCGCCGCGGCCCGCCACCTGACCGGCGCGGGGGTGTCCGTGACGGTCCTGGAGGCCGCGGAACGGATCGGCGGCCGGTCCGCCACCGACCGGCTCGACGGCTTCCGGCTGGACCGCTGCGGCCGGCCGCTGGCCGTCTCCGCCGCCGAGCTGCGCCGCACGCCGGGCCTCGGAGATCTGACGCTCCGTCCGTTCGCCCCCGTACTGAGCGTCCACAACGGCCAGCGGGCGCAGCACATCAGCGGCTCCCGGAGCACAAGGGGCGCACTCTCCGCGGCGCGCGCCCTCTCGCGCGCCGACCGCCCGGTCCAGGACGCCCTGGCGACCCGGCCCACCTTCCCGCCCCGCGCCCCGGACGTCTTCCTGCGGCCGCTGCTGGGCATGCTGCTGTGCGATCCGCGGCTGCGCGGCTCCAGCCGGGGCGCCGCGCTCGCGCTGCGCGGGTACGCGGAGGCCGGGCGGCTGTGGCTGCCGGCCGGCGGCGCCTCGGCCGTCCCCGACCTGCTCGCGGCCGGTCTGCCGCCCGGCACGGTCCGTACGTCCGTGCAGGTCACCTCGGTCTCCACCACGGGCGTCAACACGGCCGGGCACGGCCGGATCCCCTGCCGGGCGGTCCTGCTGGCCACCGGTGCGCGGGACGCCGCCGAGCTCCTGCCGGGCCTGCGGGTGCCCGCCTTCCACCCGGTGACGGTGCTGCACCACACCGCCCCGGCCCCTCCCGGCGGCCGCGGCGGGCCGGCCAAGGACGCCACCGCGGCGATCCTGCCGGTGGACGGACCGGTCGCCTGCAGCTACCGCGCCGGCGCGGTCGACCCGTCCCGTACGCCGCCCGGCCGGCCGCTGATCACCACGACCGTGCTCGGCGCCGCGGCGGCGCTGCCGCTGTCCGTCCTCGACAAGACCGTCCGGCCCCAGCTGGAGCGGCTCTACGGGGCGCGCACCGACGACTGGGAACTGCTGACCGGCCATCACGACCCGTACGCCGTCCCGGCGATGCCGGCGCCGCACGATCCGCAGCGCCCCGTACGGGTGCTGTCCGGGCTCTACGTCTGCGGCGACCACCGCGATGCCGGCACGCTCCTGGGGGCGCTGAACTCGGGCCGGCGGGCGGCCCGCGCCCTGCTGACGGACTTCGGGCTGCCGGCCCTCACCACCGAACCGGACGCGCTGCGCCCGGCGGCCTGACCACCGGGGCCGGCCGGGCCCTGCGCACCCCGCCCGGCCCGGCTCCCGTGCGGCTCCTCAGCCCAGTGCGGCGATCCGCTCGCGGTAGCCGCGCACCGGCGCCGCGTCCCGGTACGGCTCCAGGCGGCGCTCGAACTCCCTGACGTACTCATGGGCGCGTACCGACCGCATTTCGGACGCCTGGAGCGCCGCCTCCGCGCCGAGCGTGCAGGCCTGTTCCAGCTCGCCCAGGCCCAGCCGTGCGGTCGCCAGCACCACCCGGCAGAACAGCCGGCTGCGGGCGAATCCGGCGGCGCGCAGCTGCAGGGAGCGCTCGGCGTGCTGGGAGGCCGCGCGGTACTGCTGGAGATCGCGGTGGCAGTGCGCCAGTTCGTCGGCGAGCTGCGCCTCGTCGAAGAAGCGGGCCCAGTACGGGGTGTCGTCCCCGGGGCGGACGGTCTCCAGCGCCCGTTCCGCGCGCGCCAGCGCCGCCGTGCAGGCCCGGACCTCGCCCATGACGCCGTGCCCACGGGCCTCCGCGGAGTGCAGCAGCGCCTGGACGGCGGGCGGCGCGCCGCTGCCGATCCCCTGCTGGGCGACGCGCGCCAGCTGGACGGCCTCCCTGCCGTGCCCCAGATAGACGGCCTGCCGGCTCATCGTCACCAGGACGTAGGCGCCGTACGCCCGGTCGCCGGCCGCCTGGGCCAGCCGCAGTGCCTGGACGAAGTACCGCTGCGCCAGGCCGTGCGCGGCGATGTCGTACGAGGTCCAGCCCGCGAGCCGGGTCAGATCGGCGACCGCGGCGAACAGCCGGCGGCCGGTGGTCTCGCCGTAGGTGCCGCGCAGCATCGGCTCGGCCTCGTGCTCCAGGTAGCGCACCAGGGCCTGCCGGGCGTGGCCGCCGCCGTAGGCGTGGTCCAGCGCCCGGAACAGTTCGCCGACCGAGCGCAGCGCGGCGATGTCACCGGAGGTGACCTTGGAGCCCTGGGTGCGGTCGACCCGGTCGGTGGTCCGGCGCTGCCGGGGCACCGAGGCCCGGCCGCCCTGCACGGGGACCCGGGCCTCGGCGGCGGCCGCGCCCTCGCCGGCCGGCTCACCGCGGGCCACCCGTTCGTCGGGGCGTCCGATCAGCCAGTCGCGGCTGGGCACCACGAGCCCGGCCGGGGTGAAGGCGATCTTGCGCAGCTCGGCGTGGCTGCCGGAGTCCTTGCGCCACAGCCCGCTGACGATGTCCACCGCCTCGCCGGGGCCCGCGGCGAACTCCAGCCCGGCGTACACCGGCGCACAGGCGTCCAGACCGAGGTCCTGGGCGGACAGCCGGCGCCCGAGGCGGCGGGTGAAGACCTCCGCGATCAGCGCCGGGGTGGTGCCCCGGGGCTGCTGGCCGCGCAGCCAGCGGGTGACCGAGGTCTTGTCGTAGCGGAGATCGAGGCCGTGCTCGATGCCGAGTTGATCAACCCGTCTGGCCAGACCGGCGTTGGAGAAGCCCGCCTCGGCGATGAGCGCGGCGAGCTGTCGGTTGGGAGTGTGTGCGGGTCGTTCCGTCATCAGCTTTACGGTCTCCTGCCTTCCGGTCCGGGCGCCGGTTTCGGCCCACCCGGTCCGGCATGCTCATCGCCCTCTTGGAACGGCGTGAATGTAACGGCCTTCGGTGCCGTTCTCGCGGCCTGCGTCCCGCGTTCATCCGATCGTGTGAGCAGGGACGGGGCTGTGGTTGCTGGTGGGTACACCGGCCGCCTGCGGGAACCGGATCCGGCCGCCGTACAGTTGCTGGGGGCGCGAACGCATCGAAAGGCATCAACGTTGCCGCACAGTGCAACAGAGGTTCGGATGGGAGCTGCCGTGACTGCGATCTCTCGGGGGGAGACCCCCGCACCCGAGGGGCTGCGCTTTGTGCACCTGGGCTTCGGGGCCGACGCGGTGGACTACGAGTCGGCCTGGCAGGAGCAGCGCCGGATCCACGCCGCCCGGTTCGCGGACGAGGTGCCCGACACCTGTCTGCTGCTGGAGCATCTCTCCGTCTACACCGCGGGCCGGCGCACGTCCGACGACGAGCGCCCCCTGGACGGCACCCCGGTCGTCGACGTGGACCGCGGCGGGAAGATCACCTGGCACGGCCCCGGCCAGCTGATCGGCTACCCGATCCAGAAGCTGCCGCGCCCGGTGGACGTCGTCGCCCATGTGCGCCGCCTGGAAGAGGCGCTGATCCGGGCCTGCGCCGAGTTCGGCGTCGAGGGCACCCGGGTCGAGGGCCGCAGCGGCGTGTGGATCCTGGGCGACCCGATGGAGGAGCGGCGAGCCCTGGGCGGGCTGAACCTGGACTTCGACCCGCGGCTGGCGGATGAGCTGTTCGACCCGCGGCTGAACGGCCCGGAGTACGCGCCGTCCAACGCCGGCCAGCGCCGGGAGGACCGCAAGCTCGCCGCGATCGGCATCCGGGTCGCCAAGGGCGTCACGATGCACGGCTTCTCGCTGAACGTGAACCCGGACAACACCTCGTTCGACAAGATCGTGCCGTGCGGCATCCGGGACGCGGGGGTGGCCTCGCTCGCCGGTGAGCTGGGCCGGGAGATCACCATCGCCGAGGTGCTGCCCGTGGTGGAGAAGCATCTGCGCGACGTCCTGGAGAACGCCGAGCTGCTGCCCCGGGCGGTCTGACCGCCCCGGCAGTGCGGGAATGCAACCCTGCGACCTGGGGTTGCCATGCACGTATGGACGTGCGAATTATCGGGCGTACCCTGGTGTGCGCCGAAGAAACGAAGTTGTAGGGAGCCGGTCGTGTCCGCAGTCGCACCCGACGGACGCAAGATGTTGCGCCTGGAGGTCCGGAACAGCCAGACCCCCATCGAGCGCAAGCCCGAGTGGATCAAGACCCGGGCGAAAATGGGTCCCGAGTACAACCACCTCCAGGGCCTGGTCAAGAGCGAGGGCCTGCACACGGTCTGCCAGGAGGCGGGCTGCCCCAACATCTTCGAATGCTGGGAGGACCGCGAGGCGACGTTCCTCATCGGCGGTGAGCAGTGCACCCGCCGCTGCGACTTCTGCCAGATCGACACCGGCAAGCCCAAGGAGCTGGACCGCGACGAGCCGCGCCGGGTCGCCGAGTCCGTGCAGACCATGGGCCTGAAGTACGCCACGATCACCGGCGTCGCGCGTGACGACCTGGAGGACGGCGGCGCCTGGCTGTACGCCGAGACCGTCCGGCAGATCCACTCCGTGATGCCCGGCACCGGCGTCGAGCTGCTGATCCCGGACTTCAACGCGGTCCCCGAGCAGCTCGCCGAGGTCTTCTCCTCCCGCCCGGAGGTGCTCGCCCACAACGTCGAGACGGTCCCGCGGATCTTCAAGCGGATCCGCCCCGGCTTCCGTTACGAGCGGTCGCTGGAGGTGATCACCAAGGCCCGCGAGGCCGGCCTGGTCACCAAGTCCAACCTGATCCTGGGCATGGGCGAGGAGCGCGAGGAGATCAGCCAGGCCCTCCAGGACCTCTACGACGCGGGCTGCGAGCTGATCACGATCACCCAGTACCTGCGTCCCTCGGTCCGGCACCACCCCATCGAGCGCTGGGTCAAGCCGGCCGAGTTCGTGGAGCTCAAGGAGGAGGCCGAGGAGATCGGGTACGCGGGCGTCATGTCCGGCCCGCTGGTCCGCTCCTCGTACCGCGCCGGCCGCCTTTACCAGCAGGCCATCGAGCGGCGCGAGGTCGAGGCCTCCAGTCAGGCGGTCTGAACCCGGTCGGACCTCCCTGGCGCGCCTTCTTGTGAAATGTGGCACATGCTGGGAAACACGCGGCCCGCACTCCCCTCAGGACGGGGGCGTGGCGGGCCGCGTCAATGTTTCATTGGTGTTTGACCGGCAGGTCATCCGTTGGTAACACCGTTGAGTGACGATGGATGCACGCACCGCTCCCACACCACTCCTGCTTCTCCGAACAGCCAGAGGGAGTCACTGACCATGCAGGCCGCGCCGCTCCGCGCCATCCCCGCCCGCCCCGTCCCTTCCGTCACCGGTGCCCTGCGTGCCGTCGAGGCCGTCCTGATGCGCGGCGGCCAGCGCACCGCCCGCCGCAACGCCTGGACGTCGGTCCTGGAGGACCGCCGGCGCGCCAAGGACCGTTACGAGGCGGCATACGTACTGGAGGCCGCGGCGACCCGCCGCCCGCACGCCACGTAAACTTCGCTGTATGGCGAGGAAGGCACAAACCAACGGCGCTGCCGGCGCTGAGAACCCCGGGCGGCTGAAGCAGATCGCCCTGACCTACAAGATGACCCGTCGGGTCGACTCCAAGGTCGGTCTTGTCGTCGCTGGTGTAGGCATCGTCGTATTCGGCGTCCTCCTCGCCATCGGCTTCGCGATCGGCCACCCCGTCTACGCCGGAATCCTGGGCTTCGTCCTGGCCTTCCTGGCGATGGCGATCGTCTTCGGACGGCGTGCCGAGCGTGCGGCCTTCGGGCAGATGGAAGGCCAGCCGGGTGCCGCGGCCGCGGTGCTGGACAACGTCGGGCGCGGCTGGACGGTCACCCCGGCGGTGGCCATGAACCGCAACCAGGACGTGGTGCACCGCGCGGTCGGCAAGGCCGGCATCGTGCTGGTCGGCGAGGGCAACCCGAACCGTCTGCGCGGTCTGCTGGCCGCCGAGAAGAAGCGGATGGCGCGCACCGTCGCCGATGCCCCGGTCCACGACATCGTGGTGGGCGACGGCGAGGGCCAGGTCCCGCTGAAGAAGCTCCGCACGACCCTGCTGAAGCTCCCCCGGGTCCTGCCCGGTGCCCAGGTCACCGCGGTCAACGACCGGCTGCGCGCGCTGGGCGACCTGATGAGCAACATGCCCGTACCGAAGGGTCCGATGCCGAAGGGCATGCGGATGCCCAAGGGCGGCGGCAAGATGCGCTGAGCGCCGACTCTGAACCGATACGGGTGGGGCCCGGGACCGTCGCGGTCCCGGGCCCCACCCGTGTCAGGTCCGTCACCCGTGTCACGTCTGTCCGGCGTGTCGGATGCGTCCGGCGCGCGTGTCGGGTCCGTCCGGGGTGTCGTGCCCACCCGGCGTGCGTGTCAGGTCCGTGCGGGGTGTGCATGTTCACCCGGCGTGCGCGTGGCAGGTCCCGTCCGTCCGGCGTGTTCGTGTCCGTCCAGACGCCTGGATCCGGACCGCCGACCGGATGCGGACCTGTCTGACCTCTGGCCGGATTCCGATCTGGCCGGATTCCGACTAGATACGGACCTGTACGGCACGCGCCAGGCGGTCGTGCAGCCCGCGGCCGTCCCGGTCCCAGACGACAGCCGGGATGACGAGGACGAGCAGCAGCGTCCGCAGCACCACCCGCGGCAGCGAGATCCGGCCGCCGCCCTCGGCGACCACCCGCAGGCCCAGCAGCCGCTTGCCCGGTGTGAAGCCGACCGTGCCGACCGTCAGCACGCTGAGCACCGCGAAGACCACCAGTGCCCAGTTGCTCGCCGCCTGTGCCCGGCCGCCGCTGAGCAGCCCGTAGGCGACCAGCAGGCACAGCGCCCAGTCGATGAAGAGCGCGGCGAACCGGCGCCCGGGACGGGCGAGCGATCCCGGCCCCTCCTCCGGCAGCCCGAGCCGCTGCCCGCGGTATCCGAATTCGACGCCCATGTCCTCGGCTGCCGCGCGGGGCCCGGAGATCCACGATCCGATTGCTTGCCTGTTGTCCACCCGTCCACGGTACTGGGACCGCATACGTTCCCTTCCTGGAGGGCCGGTATCCGCGCAGGCGGACCGCCCCTGACGGCGGCAGAAACCCGGCCTCACCACCGGGTTCGCAATCCCTCTTATTGGCGCACACTGGGGGGTAAAGAGGACCGCGCGGCGGTTAACCTCGGCGAAACAAATGGGTCATGCTTGGGAAATCCCGCCTGCCTATGGTCGGGCGAGCGCGCCACCGCACTGGTCGCGTTCCGAGTAGCAATCCCGCGTCCGCCGACCGGTGACCGGGCTAGGAGGAGTTGGATGTTCCAGAACGCCGACGAGGCCAAGAAGTTCATTGCGGACGAGGACGTGAAGTTCATCGATGTCCGCTTCTGTGACCTGCCCGGTGTGATGCAGCACTTCACGATCCCGGCAGCGGCCTTCGACCCGGCCGACGAGCTGGCGTTCGACGGCTCCTCGATCCGCGGTTTCCAGGCCATTCACGAGTCCGACATGGCGCTGCGCGCCGACCTTTCCACCGCTCGCGTGGACCCGTTCCGGCGGGACAAGACGGTCAACATCAACTTCTTCATCCACGACCCGATCACCGGCGAGCAGTACAGCCGCGACCCGCGCAACATCGCCAAGAAGGCCGAGGCCTACCTCGCCTCCACGGGCATCGCGGACACCGCGTTCTTCGGTCCGGAGGCCGAGTTCTACGTCTTCGACAACGTCCGCTTCGAGACCAAGTCGAACGAGTCCTTCTACCACATCGACTCCGAGGCCGGCGCCTGGAACACCGGTTCCGAGGAGAACAACCGCGGTTACAAGGTCCGCTACAAGGGCGGCTACTTCCCGGCCCCGCCGGTCGACCACTTCGCCGACCTGCGCGCCGAGATCTCCCTGGAGCTGGACAAGGCCGGCCTGCAGGTCGAGCGCCAGCACCACGAGGTCGGCACCGCCGGCCAGGCGGAGATCAACTACAAGTTCAACACGCTGCTGGCCGCCGCCGACGACCTGATGCTCTTCAAGTACATCGTGAAGAACGTCGCCTGGCGCAACGGCAAGACCGCCACCTTCATGCCCAAGCCGATCTTCGGTGACAACGGCTCCGGCATGCACGTCCACCAGTCCCTGTGGCAGGGCGGCGAGCCCCTCTTCTACGACGAGCAGGGCTACGCGGGCCTCTCGGACACCGCCCGCTACTACATCGGCGGCATCCTCAAGCACGCCCCCTCGCTCCTCGCCTTCACGAACCCGACGGTGAACTCCTACCACCGCCTGGTCCCCGGCTTCGAGGCCCCGGTCAACCTGGTCTACTCCCAGCGCAACCGCTCCGCGGCCATGCGCATCCCGATCACGGGCTCCAACCCGAAGGCCAAGCGCGTCGAGTTCCGTGCCCCGGACCCGTCGTCGAACCCGTACCTCGCCTTCTCCGCCCTCCTCCTGGCGGGCCTGGACGGCGTCAAGAACAAGATCGAGCCGGCCGAGCCGATCGACAAGGACCTCTACGAGCTCGCCCCCGAGGAGCACGCGGGCGTCCCCCAGGTCCCGACCTCCCTCCCGGCCGTCCTCGACGCCCTGGAAGAGGACAACGAGTACCTCCAGCAGGGCGGCGTCTTCACCGCCGACCTGATCGAGACCTGGATCGACTACAAGCGCACGAACGAGATCGCCCCGATCCAGCTGCGGCCGCACCCGCACGAGTTCGAGCTGTACTACGACATCTAAGATCCTCCGAGGTCCGCCGAAAGGGCCGCCACCCCTCCCGGGTGGCGGCCCTTTCGTCTTTGTGTCAACACACGCAAGGGGCCCGGCGCGCGTCCGCGCCGGGCCCTTGCGTCTAGGAAGCACTCACGCCTTGAAAATGATTACCAATTTTACAGTCCAAAAAACAGTCAAGCCCTGCAGGCATAGGGTTGCCACCTCACAAAAGGCGCCCCATGCGCTTTTCGCGGATTCCATTATGTGAGCCCCTGCCGCAAGATCTACGCACGCCGTGAACAGTGCCGCGAACAAGGAAATCACGAAAGCGATGACGAGGGACCAGATGAGAGAGCGATGGACGGATCGTTTAAGTTCGATATCGGGTGCACTCATGGGGTTTACTCCCTTGAAGTCTCAACATAATTCCTCCAATTGATGTGAAATGGTCTGCAGGCACTTCGCCGTGCAGTGGATCTCGTGAGTCAACCGACCCCGGATCCAGGTGACATGATGCCCCGTCAGGCACATCGATCACAGCTCAGGGACCTCTCACGACAACCTCCAGCGTGATCAGGCAATGTGACACCGAGTACGCCTCCCGGGGTACCCGGAAGGCGGCTTCCACCTTGACTGGATGTCAATAGCGACATCCACAGTGGGCCGGCAGGCCCACTGCAGAAGAATGTAGCGCTCTTCTGCTGTTGGTTGAAACGGAACTGACCGCCCGTTGGTTCCCTCCGTGCCGGCGGCGAGCGGCCTTGTGGTCATTGGGAGAAAGGCATATGCCTACGGCAATTGCCGGCGATATGGCGGCTCGGGTGCCCCGTGCCGCAGGGGAGAAGCACGTCGTGAGGGGGCGGTTCCGGAGTGGGAATCCGTGGCGGGGGGCGCGCCCTGGTCCTTGGCGGCGCAGGAACAGCGGTGCGCGGCAGGAGTGCTACGGCGGCAAGGGATCAGTTCCGGCGGCGACGTCGTTGGCCGTACGGGCCGCTGTGGTCGTGGGGGCGCCATTCCTCGTAGTGGAGGTCCCGGTCTCCGCTCTCCTGCCGCTCCCCGAGGGTGGCGTCCTCCTCGTCCCGGTCGCCTTCTTCCGGCAACGAGTAGATCGGGGCGGGCTGCTCGTCGTCGTAGCTCTCGTACCTACTCATGTCCGGCTCCGCGGGGGGTCGGGGTGGTGGGCCTGATCAGTGAGGCCGTGGCAAGGGCGGCGAGGAGGGTGAGGGCGGCCGACCACCACAGGGCGTCGGTGTAGCCGCCCACCGTTGCCTTGCTGATCATCTCCGCCAACTGCGGCGGGAGCCCGGCCGGGCTGATGACCTGGCCGCTGCGGGCCGCGGCGCCCAGGGCCGGCGGGAGGCCCTGGACGGCGTCCAGTCGGGCGGCGACGGCCGCGGCGAAGGTGCTGCTGAAGAGGGCGGTGCCGAGGGCCGCGCCCACCTCGTTGGTGGTGCCGGCCACTGCCGCGAGCCCGCCGGAGTCCGGGGCGGCGATGCCGCCCGTGGCGAGGGAGTAGAGCGGCATCAGGGCCATGCCGAGGCCGAGGCCGGCCAGGACCGTGCCGGGCAGGACCACGGCCACGTAGCCGCTGTCCGGCTCCAGGCGGGTCAGGATAAACAGGCCGCATGCGGTGAGCAGGAGGCCCGGCGCGATCAGGTGGCGCGGCGGTACGCGGTGGAGCAGGCGGGCGGAGACCTGGGTGGAGCCGATGAGGATCGCGGCGATGGTGGGCAGGAGGGCGGTGGTGGTGGCGCTCGGGGAGTAGCCGCGGGAGTTCTCCAGGTACGCCGTCAGGGTCGGGAAGAGGGCGAGGGTCCCCGCGCCGGTCAGGAACAGGGTCAGGAGTGCGCCGAGGCGGGTGCGGTCCCCGGTGGCGTACGGCGGCAGGAGCGGGTCGGACGTCCTGCGCTGCCAGAGGGCGAAGGCCAGGAGCAGGACGACGCCGACCGCGAACAGGGCCAGGACCAGCAGGTCGGCCCAGCCGCGCGGGCCCGTCTGCTGGAAGCCGTAGACGAGGGCCACGATGCCGCTGGAGCCGAGCAGCAGGCCCGGGGCGTCGAGGCGGCGACGGGCGCGGAGCGGGCGGTCGTGGACCAGGGTGGCCACACCGATCACGGCGATCACGGCGAGCGGGACGTCGGCGAACAGGCACCAGCGCCAGCTCAGGCTCTCCAGCAGCCACCTGCCGGTGAGCAGGCCCAGGGTCGAGCCGCCGGCGACGATCGTGGCGTAGATCCCGAAGGCCCTGCCCCGTGCCTTCGGGTCGGGGAAGTTGGCCGCCACCAGGGACAGTACGGCCGGTGACAGCAGTGCGGCGAAGGCGCCCTGGAGGGCGCGGGAAGCGACCAGCATGCCGGAGGTGGAGGCCGTTCCGCCGAACGCGGCGGCCACCGCGAAGCCGGCCAGCCCGGTGAACAGCATCCGTTTGCGGCCGACCAGGTCCGCGAGGTGCCCGCCGAGCAGCAGCAGCCCGGCGAAGGCCAGTCCGTACGCGGTGAACAGCGCGTTCAGGCCGTCGGCGGGCAGGTGCAGGTCGGCCATGACGACCGGCATCGCCATGTGCAGGGACGTCGCGTCGAACAGCACGAACAGCTGCACCAGAGCGGCCACCGCCAGGCCCCACCAGCGCCTGGGGTGCGGGGGCGGGGAATCGTCGAGGTTCGGCGGGGAGGCCGGTGGGGGCCAGGCGTGCGGGGCCGCGCCCGGGGGTGGTCCGAAACCCTGCGGGGGGACGAGCTGTGCCGGGGCCGTGGGCGAGTAGCCGGGCATCGGCGGGGCCGGGGGCTGCGGCTGCCCGGCCGGGAGGCGGGGGTCCGCAGGGGGCACCGGTGCACCGACGGCGGCGGCGCCGGGCGTGCCCACGGCCGTCTCGGGTGCGTAGTCCAGCAACTTGGCCGCGTGACGGCCGAGTTGGGCCAGTACCGCGCCCGGCAGCCACTCCCCCTCCGCCTCGGCCTCGGTGCGGGCCGCGACCTGCTGGAGGGTGGGCCGCTCGACCGGGTCCTTGTCGAGGCACTCGCGTACGAGGTCGAGCAGCGGCTCCGGTACGCCGGACAGGTCGGCCTCCTCCTCGGCGATCCGGAAGAGGTGGGCGTTCAGCCCGGTCTCCGTGGCGCCGAAGAGCAGGCGTCCGGTGGCGGCGTAGACGAGCACGGCGCCCAGGCAGAACACGTCGCTGGCGGGGGTGAGTTCGAGGCCGCGCACCTGCTCGGGCGACATGAAGCCGGGGGAACCGATCAGCATGCCGGTGCGGGTGTGCAGGCTGTCCCCGGCGAGGCTGTCCATGGCCCGCGCGATCCCGAAGTCGATCACGCGCGGCCCGTCCACCGTCACCAGCACATTGGACGGCTTGAGGTCCCGGTGGATCAGGCCCGCCTCGTGCACCGCCTGCAGGGCGCGGGCGAGGCGGTTGGCCAGCACCCGGACGGAGTACTCGGGCAACGGCCCGTAGTCGTCCGCCACCACGGTGGTCAGGTCGGGTCCCGGGATGTACTGGGTCGCCACCCAGGGCACCGCGGCCTCGGTGTCGGCGTCGAGCACGGCCGCCGTCCAGGAGCCGCCCACCCGCTGAGCGGCCGCCACCTCGCGGGCGAAGCGCCGGCGGAACTCCGGATGCGTCGCGTGCTCGTCCTGGACGACCTTGACCGCGACGGTCCGCCCGGCCTCGGAACGGCCCAGATACACCAGGCCCATACCGCCGGCGCCCAGGCGGGCGATCAGGCGGTACGGACCTATGTGCGTCGGGTCCGATGAGATCAACTGGTCCACGGGGGCAACGTAATCCACGCTGCGGGCCTCCGTACCGGATTCACATTTCCTTCTCCCTTCCCGGGCGCGGGGCCGTGTGGCCCGGAGCCAGGCCCCGGGGCAGACTGGGGATATGCCTGAATTGCCGGAGGCCGAGGCGCTGCGGGGGTTCCTGGAGGGGCGGCTGGTCGGGTGTGCCGTCGGGCGGGTGCAGTTGGTTGCGGTGGCTGCGTTGAAGACCTATGAGCCGGGGCTGGATGCGGTGGAGGGGCGGACCGTGGAGGGGGTGGGGCGGTACGGGAAGTTCCTCGCGCTCCACGCCGGGGAGCAGCTGTTTCTTGTGATGCATCTGGGGCGGGCGGGGTGGCTGAGGTGGAGGGAGCAGCTGCCGGCTGCTCCGCCGCGTCCGGGGAAGGGGCCGTTGGCCCTGCGGGTGCGGATCTCCCCGGGTGAGGCGGGGTTCGACGTGACGGAGGCGGGTAGTCGGAAGCACCTCGCGCTGTACGTCGTGCGGGACCCGCGGGAGGTGCCCGGGATCGCGCGGCTCGGGCCCGATCCGCTGGGTGACGACTTCACGCGGGCGGCCTTCGCCGGGATGCTCCGGGGTGAACGGCGGCAGATCAAGGGCGTGTTGCGGGACCAGAGCGTACTGGCCGGGATCGGCAACGCCTATTCGGACGAGGTCCTGCACGCGGCGCGGATGTCACCGTTCAAGCTCGCCGACGCGCTGTCCGACGAGGAGGTGGCGCGGCTGTACGCGGCGATCGGGACGACGCTGGGCGAGGCGGTCGAGCGGGCCCGCGGGCTGGCGCCGGAGGACCTCAAGGCGGAGAAGCGGACGGGGATGCGGGTGCACGGGCGGGCGGGGCAGCCCTGTCCGGTCTGCGGGGACACCGTCCGCGAGGTGTCGTTCAGCGACTCGTCGTTGCAGTACTGCCCCACCTGCCAGACCGGGGGCAAACCCCTCGCCGACCGGCGGCTGTCGCGGTTGTTGAAGTAGCGCTGCCCGTCATGGTTGAAGTAGCCATGTCCGTCATGAAGTGGCCATGCCCGCCTCATACGAGGCCCCGCATACGAGGCCCCGCCGCCGGGCGGCCGGCGGCGGGAGATGCCAAGCAAACGCTCTGCTATCTCACGTACCTGCAATCCCACGCGTCACCTACTTCTGTGGCGTTGGCATTGGCCAAACGGTCAAGCGCGTCGGGGCCATATTGCCATTTGCAGACCTGATCCATGGGGATACCCTCTACGCGCGATCTGTCGGAGTTCACACAGAACCAACGATACGCCGCATATTTGGCATTGTCTGAGGCAAGGAGATTGAGCCCCTTGGCCTCGCACCAACCTTCCAGGTCCGGAACTCCAGCATAGGAGACGCTATCCATGCATTCCCATGCGCTGTAAGTATCCGCCATGGTCCGCAGCCGGTCGATTGCATTGCGATTCGGGTAAGTCGCCCCGCACACACCCTCGACGAAGTTGTGAATCTCTTCGTCATTGGCGAACTCTTGCAGGCTGCCGTCATCGTTCTTGCAGCGTATGGAGTACGCATCCTCACCGATGGTCGTGACACCCTGCCCGAATCCCTGATCCTTGCAGTAGGCGTCAAAATCCTGGACCGATAGCGGGTGCACGACATCTGTATCACTCTCCGCCACGACCACGTCAACCGAACCCGCGTTATCCCCGAGACACGCATCTCTATCATTGATGCGCAAGAACAGCGTGCCCTGTTGGCGGGCCGTGAAGGTGCCCCCTGACCCCACAGGGAAGACCTGCCCCCTCTCCCCAATACGCCCCAAAAGCTTCCCGTACGGCTGACTGGCGTCAGCCTTACAGGGCTGGTAGATCCTCTTATCCGTCCTGTACGAGTACCCTTGAGGTCCCACGCGAGGGTAATTGCGGTAATCGACGGTCCAGGCACCGGATACGTAAGTTACTTGGAACTTCTCCCCCTGAGCAATCGACGACGGAACTTTCTGCCAACCCGCTTTGGAGTCGACCGATGGAGGTGAAGCAGAGGGGGACGCAACGTCCAGCGAACCACTGGGACCTGCGGAGAACAGGCTGGTCGCCAGCGCAAATGCCGCCACGGCCAGGGAGGCCTTGACCTTCCTTGCGAAACACAACATAGCTGCCTCGATTCACGGAGAACAACTCAATTCACCAATTCGCCGCACGGGAGAGCCGTCAGGCAGCTTGACGGAAAGTGCCACATATACGGACGCTGGAAGCGAGAACCGACTGTAACGTCAGGTAAGGAAATTCCCGTTCTCGCCTTCATTTGATCGTGGCGAGAACGAGGAGCTAGACCCCCAAAGAAAGCGGTGTTCCCTCTAGCAGGATCCCTCGCGCCTCGGGGATGGGCAACTCGCAGTCGCCCTTCGCCAAGCGGTGACTCAGTTCACTCCTCCCAGCCTGAGACAGCTCAGCTGTGTCCCACCGTGGCGACGCCCTGCCTTCGGGCGTCGCCACTGTCTGAGGGTCTCCGGGGCTGAGCCCCACGCGTCAATTGCTCAGCCCGACGCCAGCAGCTCCCGTAGTTCCCGTACCGCCTCGCGGAGGTGGTCGGCGAAGGCGTGCATGGGGGCGGCCACGGGGCGGGGGGTGGAGAGGTAGAGGTGGAAGCGGTCGGGGAGGAGGACGTAGGCGACGCCGATGCAGCGGGGGCTGGTGGAGCCGAAGCCGAAGTACTGGATGTGGGTGGAGGGGGCGGAGCTGGTGCTGAGGTAGTCGTCGCGCATGATCAGCCAGCCGGGGGTGCGGTAGAGGGCGGGCTGTTCGGTGATGCCGAGTTCGGGGCCGCGGCGGCGTTGGATCAGTTCGAGTTCCCAGAGGTGTTGTTCGGGGGCGTCGCCGGCCTGGCATTCCTTGGCGCGGGTGACGTGGGCGCGGGCGGCGGTGTGCAGGGCGGTGCGGCGGGTGGCGGGGTCGGTCGCCGGGTCCTGCATCGTGGCGACGAAGTCCACGATTTCCGGGGTGACCACGCGCATGGCCTCGGTGCGGCCGCGGCGCCACTGGCGGGTGGCGATCGACTCGTAGGTGGCGCCCAGGTGCCCCTTGGCGCGGTGGTGGGCCAGTTGGTAGGCGAGCTGGACGAAGGCGTCCGGGGAGACGCCCAGGGACTTGGCCGTGTCGGCACCGAAGTCGTCGAAGGAGACGGTCCGGGTGGCGGTGTCGGCGCCGTACTGGGCGAAGGCGGTGGCGGCGGAGCGTACCTGGGCGCGGAGGGCGTCGTCGAGGTGGAAGGTGAGGGGGTGCGGGGTGGGGGCGCCCTGGGGGCGGGCGCCGGAGAGGCGGGCGTGTTCCTCGGGCGGGGTGGTGAGCAGGGCGTCGACGAAGCTGAGGATGGTGGTGCCGTCCAGTTCGCAGTGTTCGACGTTGATGCCGGCGCGGCCGTCGGCGAAGACGATGAAGGAGACGGCCTTGTCGAACCAGCGGTTGCCGCGGTCGCCGTAGAGGAGCTCGTCGCAGGCCTCCTGGGTGTCCGCGGGGGCGAAGTCCTCCAGGCAGAGGCAGAAGAGGGCGGTTTCGACGGTGTCGAGGGCCGCGGCGTTGTCGGGGTGGTGGGCCTGGAGGGACGCGCGGGCGGCGGCCCATTCGGCGCGGGCCATGGTGGTGAGGTGGCCGACCGGGGCGTCCGGCTCCGCACCGGGGGCGGCGTCCATGACGGCCCGCAGACCCGCCTTCAGGTCGCCGAGGGAGTGCGGGGTGCCGTCGGGGCCGAGCACGTCGAGGGTGTACATGCGGCCCTGGAAGAAGACCACGATGTGGCGGGCGTCGGACGGACCGGGCCACTCGTCCGTGTAAGGGGCGCGGACGGTGTCCTGTTCGAGGCCGGGGATGCGGGTGGTGGAGAAGAGGTACTTGTTCTGTTCCATGCTCTGCGGGCGGCCGCGCTGGATCACCGGGGGAATGGCCTCCCGGTCCAGTCGGTGCTTGTGGTGGAGGGCGCCGGCGATGAGGCCGGCGGCCCGGTCCAGCGGTGACTGCCCGGTGTCCTGGAAGAGGAAGAAGAAGTTGGCGTTGAGGGCGATGCGGTCGCGGCGGCCGAGGTAGCGGTACGGCCAGAAGGTGTCGAGCCAGCTGTGCACGCCTTCGGTGGCGTCGTACTCCTCCAGGGCGGCGTGCAGCACCCGGCCGGGGCCGCCGGGCCGGAGGAAGGCGGCCACCTCCGCCTCGGTCTGCGCCAGTTGGCCGGCGGTCAGCAGGGGCCGGCACCAGGCGAGGAACCGCTCGCAGCTTTCCTCCAGGGAGGGCAGCGGCACCCGCGGGAGGGTGTCCTCCAGGGCGAAGGTGGCGGGGGTGGCGTTCTCGTTGCTCTCCTCGGTCGGGTGGTCCACTGCGGTCGCCTGACGCTCAGTCACGTACGTTCTCGATTCGGGTGTCGGTGCGGTGCGGGGGCGGGATGCCGTGAGCCCGGTGGTGCTCCTTCTTCCTCGCCGAGCGTGCTCGCGGGCGGGGCGGGGCGCCGGGGTTTGAACACTTCTTGGGGCTGACACTCCGGGCCGGGGTGGTGCGTCCCTAGTCCAGCAGCTGGTCGCCGCGTATCGCGCGGCCCTGGGCGGCCAGGTGTGCCGGGTCGACCCGGCCGAAGAGCTGGCGGGTGCGGGCGACGCTGCCGATGACGCCGGGGCGCTCGCTGTAGGCGAAGATCGCGGAGTGGCGTGCGGCCGCGCCCCGTACCGGGCTGACCCGGTGCAGCGAGTAGCGGCCCTTGAACAACTGCAGGTCTCCGGGGCGGAGCGGCAGGCGGTGGATCAGCCGCTCGCCGCGGCCCTCCAGGACGTCGCGGACGTCGTCGAAGTGCTCGTCCTGCGCGGACCGGATGTTCGGGCAGTATTCGAAGTCGCCGCCGGATCCGGCCTCCTGGGTGAGCATGCTGACCGTGAACTCGTTGGTGTCGAAGTGCCAGGGGTGTTCCTTGCCCGGTTCGACGACGTTGAGGACGAGCGCGGAGTACGGGTCGGCGAGTTCGTACAGCCGGGGCAGGCGGAAGCAGCGGGCGACGAAGTGCTGGAACGCGGGGTGGGCGTAGAGCCGGCTGATCAGGGCGTCGGCCGGGATGCGGTCGCGGGCGACGAAGGCGTTGCCGCGCTCGAAGACCCGGCGGCCGGGGTGGCCCGGCGGCAGGGTCCGGTCGACCGCAATGTTGTACACGTTGACCGATTCGACGTCGAAGTGCGCGCGCGGGGCGAGGTCGGCGCATTCGGTCCGGAGCAGCTCGCGCTGCGCGGGGTGGAGGAAGTCCGGCAGGACGGTGCAGCCGAGGGTGTCCAGCTCGTGCCGGGCCCGGGACACGACGGCCTGTGCCTCGGGGCCGTCGGGGTCCGCCAGGGGGTACCGGCCGGTGTCGACCACCTCGTCGAGGGTCATGGGGGGTGCGGCGGTGGCGGTGGCGGGGTCGTGCGCGGTGCTGAGGCTGTTCACGGTGCTCATGCGTTCCTCTCCGCGGGCGTGGACACGCGTGCGGGCACCCGGGTGCGGCACGCGTCCCCGTCATGGCGCGTCATTGCACGTCTTTGCACGTTGCTGCACGTTGTTTCACGTCAACTCGTTCGGAGCTGAGGCGAGTTGACGTTGCCACAGATTCGGGTGCGCTGTCTGTGACACGACGCACGGTGCGGACATCGTCACGCATTCGGTACGGCCGCCGCCGCCACCCCGCACCCTGCGTCGGGCGGAGCGGCCTGCGGGCACCCCGAGTCGCTTCCCTCACAGTTTTTGCAACTTGTTGCATAAAGGCCTCCGCCTGGTCTAGAACCGGTGTCAGTCCACCCCCGCCCGAGGAGGCCCCGTGAGCCCGACGAACCCGTATCCGCATCTGATGAGCCCGCTCGACCTCGGGTTCACCACGCTTCCCAACCGGGTGCTGATGGGGTCGATGCACATCGGCCTGGAGGAGGCCGAGAACGGGTTCGCGCGGATGGCCGCGTTCTACGCGGAGCGGGCGCGCGGCGGGGTCGGCCTGATGGTCACCGGCGGGATCGCGCCGAACGAGGCGGGCCGGCCGTACGAGGGCGGCGCCAAGCTGACGACCGAGGCGGAGGCGGCCCAGCACCGGACCGTGACCGAGGCGGTGCACGCCGCGGGCGGGCGGATCGCGATGCAGATCCTGCACTTCGGGCGGTACGCGTACCACCAGGACCTGGTCGCGCCGAGTGCGCTCCAGGCGCCGATCAGCCCGTTCACCCCGCACGCGCTCACCGACGACGAGGTGGAGCAGACCGTCGAGGACTATGTGCGGGCGGCGGAGCTGGCCCGGTCCGCGGGGTACGACGGGGTCGAGATCATGGGCTCGGAAGGGTATTTGATCAACGAGTTCGTGGTCGGTGCGACCAACCACCGCACGGACCGGTGGGGCGGCTCGTACGAGAACCGGATGCGGTTCCCGGTGGAGATCGTCCGGCGGACGCGGGAGCGCCTGGGGCCGGACTTCATCCTGATCTACCGGCTGTCGATGCTGGACCTGGTGCCGGGCGGCTCGACGCTGGACGAGGTCGTCACGCTCGCCAAGGAGATCGAGGCGGCGGGCGCGACGATCATCAACACCGGCATCGGGTGGCACGAGGCCCGCATCCCGACCATCGCGACGTCGGTGCCGCGCGGGGCGTACACCTGGGTCACCAAGCGGCTGATGGGCGCGGTGTCGGTGCCGCTGGTGACCAGCAACCGGATCAACACCCCCGAGGTGGCCGAGGAGCTGCTGGCCGACGGGCGGGCCGACATGGTGTCGCTGGCCCGGCCCTTCCTCGCCGACCCGGAGTTCGTGGCGAAGGCGGCGGACGGCCGGGCCGCGGAGATCAACACCTGCATCGGCTGCAACCAGGCCTGCCTCGACCACACCTTCAGCGGGAAGATCACCTCGTGCCTGGTGAATCCGCGGGCCTGCCACGAGACCGAGCTGGTGCTCGCGCCGACCCGGCTGCGCAAGCGGCTCGCGGTGGTCGGCGCCGGGCCGGCCGGGCTCGCCTGCGCGGTGTCGGCCGCCGAGCGCGGGCACCGGGTCACGCTGTTCGAGGCCGCGGGCGAGATCGGCGGCCAGCTGAACATCGCCAAGCGGGTGCCGGGCAAGGAGGAGTTCGAGGAGACGCTGCGCTACTTCCGCGAGCAGCTGACGCTGCGCGGGGTGGACGTCCGGCTGAACACCACGGTGACCGCGGCCGACCTCGGGGCGTACGACGAGGTGGTGGTCGCCACCGGTGTCACGCCGCGGATCCCGGAGATCGAGGGGATCGGCCACCCGAGCGTGGTCAGCTATCTCGACGTGCTGCGGGACGGCGCCGAGGTGGGCGCGCGGGTCGCGGTCGTCGGGGCGGGCGGCATCGGCTTCGACGTCGCGGAGTTCCTGACCGACGCCGGCGACGGGGCGAGCCGGGACGCGGAGACGTACTTCCGGGGCTGGGGCGTGGACACCGGGTACGGCGACCGCGGCGGGCTGCGGGCGCCCGAGCGGCCCGCGTCGCCGCGCCAGGTGCACCTGCTCCAGCGGAAGACGTCCAAGGTGGGCGCGGGGCTGGGCAAGACGACCGGGTGGATCCACCGCACGGAGCTGCGGCACCGGGGCGTGACCATGGTCCCCGGGGTGACGTACGAGCGGATCGACGACGCGGGGCTGCACGTCACGGTGGACGGCGAGGCCCGCACGCTGCCCGTGGACACCGTCGTGCTGTGCACCGGGCAGGAGCCGCGCCGGGACCTGTACGAGGAGCTGCGGGCGGAGGGCCGGGCGGTGCATCTGATCGGCGGTGCGGACGTCGCCGCCGAGCTGGACGCCAAGCGCGCCATCAAACAGGGGACGGAGCTGGCGGCGGCGCTCTGAGGGACGGCCGGGCCCTCGGAACGGGGCCCGGCCTGCCTAGGATTCCCCCATGTCACTCCCCCACGCGATCCTCACCGCCCTGTTGGAGAAGCCGTCGTCGGGGCTGGAGCTGACCCGGAGGTTCGACCGGTCGATCGGATACTTCTGGCCGGCCACGCACCAGCAGATCTACCGGGAGCTGGGGAAGCTGGAGCAGGCCGGGTTCATCCGGGCGCTGCCGTCGGACCAGCCGTCGCGCGGGCAGAAGAAGGAGTTCGAGGTGCTGCCGGCGGGGCGCGCGGAGCTGACCGCGTGGGCCTCGGGCGAGCAGGACGCCAAGCCGGTGCGCAATGCGCTGGTGCTGCGGCTGCGGGCGGCGGCGGTCGTCGGACGGGCCGGGCTGGACGCCGAGCTGCGGCGCCATCTGACGCTGCACGAGCGGCAGTTGGCGGAGTACGAGGAGATCCAGGAGCGCGACTTCGGGGCCGTGGCCGACCCGGAGGACCGGCTGCGGCGGCTGGTGCTGCGGGCCGGGATCGGGCTGGAGACCTTCTGGGTGCAGTGGCTCCGGGAGGCACTGGCCGAGGTCGAGGACATGGCGGCGGGCGGGCGGCCCGGGGAGTGATCCCGGGCCGCCCGCCGGTGTCGTCAGCAGGTGGCGCAGAGCGCGGGTGTGTGTCGGCGGGCCGTCAGCAGTTGTCGTAGAGCAGCGCGCGCACCAGGCGGCAGGTCGTGTCGGAGGGGGCGTGCACCCCTATCTGGGCGGCGGTGCTGCGGATCCGGTGGTTGGGGGCCTGCTCGGGGCGGTAGACGCCGGTGTCGAGCAGGGCGATGGCCAGACGCATGGCCTTCAGGCGGCGGTGGTGGGATTCGTACCGCTCGCGGGGCCAGCCGGCGGGCAGTGGTTTCTTGGGCAGCGGGTGGGCGGGGAGAGGCTTCGTCATAGGTACGGCGACAGCCACGGGCGACCTCCTGGAGCGCTGGGAAAACCCTCACTGACTGGTTCCCATTCTACCGGCCACCGCTGACAAAAGCCCCTGGCCAGAGGGGATTTGGGGCCTCTGACCAGGGGTGTGGTGCGGGCCTTTCTCAGGCCGTGGCGGCACTCGCCCGCAGCGCGGTCTTGTCGGGTTTGCCGACGGGGGTGAGCGGGATGGCGTCGACGACGTGGAGGGCGGCCGGGGCGTACATGGCGCCCTTGTGCGCGGTGACGAACGCGCGGAGGTCGGCGAGGTCCACGGTCCGGCCCGGGGCGGGCACGACCGCGAGGTGCACCTCCTCGGTCTCGTCCGCGGTGCGCACCCCGTAGACGGCGCAGTGGGCGACCGTGGGATGGGTGTGCAGCAGGTCCTCGATCTCCGCCGGGTGAACGTGGCCGCCCACGACGATGATCACGTCCTTGACCCGGTCGACGAGGTAGAGCCGGCCCTCCTCGTCCAGGCAGCCGACGTCACCGGTGCGCAGCCAGCCGTCACCGGGCAGGGCCCGCGCGGTCTCCTCGGGCTGCTTCCAGTAGCCGGTCATCACTCCGGCGGAGCGGACGTGGACCTCGCCCGGCTCCCCCGTCGGCAGTGCGCGGCCGTCCGTGTCCCGGACGGCGATCTCCACGCCGGGCAGCGCGCGGCCGACGGTGATCCGGCCGCCGGGCCCGGTGGGCACGTGGTCCTCCGGGAGGGCCAGGCTGATGGTCATCGCCTCGGACATGCCGTACATCCCGTGCAGCACCGGGCCGAACACCTCCGCGGCCCGCAGCAGGCGGGAGGGCGAGGCGGGGCAGCCGCCGTAGGTGATGCGGGCGAGGGAGCCGAGGTCGGTGGTGGGGAGGGTGGGGTCGTCCAGCAGGCGGTAGAGGAGCGGGGGCAGCAGCCACAGGTCGGTGATGCGGTCGCGGGCGACGGCGGCGAGGACCGCGGCGGGGTCGAAGCCGCGGTGCAGGACGACGGTGCCGCCGCCGGCGAGCGTGAGGTCGGACAGGATGCCCGCCAGGTGGGCGAGCGAGGTGCAGGCGAGGAACCGGGCGGGCCCGTCCGCGGGCTCCGGAGACATCTGGGCGAGCATCGCGCCGTAGGGGGCGTGCGCCATCCGGACGCCCTTGGGGATGCCGGTGGTGCCGCCGGTGTGGCGGATGCACCAGTCGTCCTCCGGGCGGGCGCGGCTCGGCACGTCGGGGGTGGCCGGGAGCGCGGCGCAGGCGGCGAGCAGGTCCGTGCCGAGGGCGGGGGCGGGCGCCGGGCCGAGGGTCATCACCTCCGGGCGCGGGCCCGCAAGCTGCCGCAGGACGTCCCGTGCGGTGGCGTGCAGGTCCGGGTCGACGACGAGCAGGGCCGGTTCGACGCTGTCGGCTATCCGGGCCAGGGTTTCGGCGGCCATGCCGTCGTAGAGGAAGACCACCCGGGCGCCGAGGAGGTTGACGGCGTAGCGGACCGCGAGCACCTCGGGGCGGTTGCCGCTGAGCAGGCAGACCGTGTGGCCGCGGCCGATGCCGTGGGCGTCGAGCACCGCCGCCATGCGGTGGACGGTGGCGTGCACCTCACCGGCGGTGCGGTCGGGGTGGCCGTCCGGGCCGCTCAGCGCCGGCCGGCCGGGGTCGCGGGCGAGGGCGGCCAGGATGGTGTCGACGTAACTGGTGAAGCCGGTGGCGGATGGCATGGACGGGGGGCTCCTCGGTGCGGTGCGCGGGTGGCCGGCGGCCGGACGGTGACCGGCGGCCGTTCATCGGCCGGACGGTGACCGGCCGATGGCACCGACGCTACGGCCGATCTCTCATGCCCTCCACGACCAAATGCGCCATGTACTCATGACCGCCCGGGCATGAGCGGGGTGAGGGACTCCTCCGCCGCCGCGAGGATCTCGGTGACCCGCAGGCCGAAGTGGACGTCGCAGGCGTTGGGCAGACCGGTCTCCACCGCGGCGAGCAGGGCGTCGAGGGCGCGGTGGTAGGCCGGTCCGGGGCCGTGCTGACGGCGGGGCAGGCTGGTGACGCCGGCCGTGCCGCGGAGGGTGACCTCGACGCCGGCCGCGGCGGCCGGCGCGGTCAGCCCGACCGTCGCCGAGCTGGCCGCGCCGCTGCCGTGCCGCATCGTCAGCAGCACGGTGTCGGCCGGGCCCCTGGTGGCGGTCACCTCCTCCGCGTCGCCCAGGACGGGCAGCAGGACGGAGAGCGCATGCGGGCCGACGTCCCACAGCCCGCCCTTGTCGCGGCGCCACGGCGAGTGCGCGTACGGGCTGGTGGACCCGTCGGAGAAGACCGGCGCGAGCCAGTCGGCGTGTGCGGTGAACCAGCCGCCCACGGCCGCCTGGGCGGCGATCCACTCCCCCTCCTCCGCACCGAAGCGCGCGGTGAAGAAGACCACCGAGGCCACCCCCGCCCGGTCGGCGGCCTCGGCGACCGCCCGGGCCCCGGGCACGGAGGTGGCGACCGGCTTGTCCAGCAGGAGGTGGCAGCCGGCCCGCGCGGCGCGCTCGGCCAACGGGCCCTGCACGGACGGCGGCAGGGCGATCGCCACCGCGTCGCAGTCGGCGCACAGCTCGTCGGGGCTCTCGTACGGGCGGGTGCCGTGGGCCTGGGCCAGGGCGGCGGCGGCCTCCGCGCGGCGCCCCCAGACGCCGGTGAAGGCGACGCCGGGATGGTCGGCGAGGGCGGGGGCGTGGACGCTGCGCGCCCAGGGGCCGGTACCGAGGAGTCCGATGCGCATGGTCGTCATCCGGCCAGTGTCCCCCCGGGCGGGCGGCGGGCGGCCGATTCCCCGGGGCGGTCCGCCCGTGTCCCCGGGGCGGCCGGGCCGTGTCCCGGCCGGTAATCGGCATGCCCGGTGCGCCCGCCCGGTGTTACGTTTCCCCGGCCGGCCGCGGGACTCCGGTGCGACTTCCGGACCTGCTCTGCTAAGCAACGATTCGCTGTTCGTGCCCCCATTCCCCGGCCGGCTTCCGACAACGGGGAGGACGGGGTGGAGAGCTGCCCGGATCTGGTGGCGGCCGAGGACGTGCTGCTGTTCGTGAACGCCGCGATCACGGCCACCGGACAGCGGGAGTTCCGCTCCGGCGCGGCGGAACAGCAGCTGTCGCTGGACTTCCTGCACGAGTACGTGCGGATCAACTACCGCCCGCTGTACGCCGCTTCGCTCGCTCTGGACATCAACGACCACAACGCCGCGCTGATCGTGCGCCGGCTGCTGGAGACCGCCGGTGAGGCGACGGCGGACGGGCGGCGCACCGAGGGGCGGCTGATCGCGGCCCGGCTGGCGCGGCTGCCCGCACCGCGGGTGTACCGCCTGTTCCGGGCGCTGCGGGCGGCCGGGGTGAACAACCGCCGGACCCGCGCGATCATCCGTGACTGGGTGGCCGCGCGCCCGGATCCGGCGCTGGACGCGGTGAAGTACCGGGCCGGCCTCAGGTGCGCGGCGCGCCATGCCCATCTGCCGCTGCACCGGCCGGGCGAGGACGGCGGCGAGCTGGGTGACTTCCTGTTCGCGCCGGGCCGCCGGAAGCAGTTCGGCACCCCGCTGCTGGACGCCTGGCGCCGGGCGCACTACGAGCAGGGCGCGCTGTACGAGCTGCCGTTCACCGTCGCCGAGGGGTTCGCGGCGGCCCACGGGATCGGGCGGCGGGACTTCCTGGAGCGGATCGCCCCGCGGATGACGCGGCGGGAGCGGCTGCGGGTGCAGGAGTCGGCCCGGGCGCAGGGCGCCGAGGTGGACCGCGTGCTTACCGGGATGCCGCTGACCCGGCTCGCGTCGTACGTCCTCGGGCTGCCGCTGGACGACCGGGTCGCCCGCCGGGCCGAGCTGACGGGTGCGCTGCGGGCGGCGGCGCGGCGTACGGCAGGGGCGCGGGCCGGGACGTGGGGGCGGGTGGCGGCCGTACTGGACGACAGTTACTCCACCACCGGCTCGCGGCAGAAGCGGCGCCGCCCGCTGGCGACCGCGCTGGCCTGCCACTTCCTGCTGGAGGCGCTGGCGGACTCGTATCTGCCCCTCTGGACGTCCGGGCGGCAGGACGCGCTGCTGGCCCGCCCGTACGGGCCGACCCCGCTGGGCATGCGGGTGCTGGACGCGCTGGAGCACACGCCCGAGCGGCTGGTGATCGTCTCGGACGGCTGGGACAACGCGCCGCCCGGTCTGGCCGGTGAGGTGCTGCGGGTCTGGCGGACCCGGCTCGACCCGCACGGCGCCACCTCCGTCGTGCACCTCAACCCGGTGTACGACGCCGAGGACTTCACGGTGCGGCGGCTGTCCCCCGTGGTGCCGACGGCCGGGGTGCGCGATGCCGAGGACCTGCCGGCGCTGGTGCAGCTCGCGCGGTTCGCCGAGGGCCGGACCGGGCTCGCCGAGCTGCGGGCCCATCTGGACGAGCGGGTGCGGCAGTTCCTGGCGGTAGCGGAGACGGGAGCGGGAGTGGAGGCGGGAGCGGGAGCGGAAGTGGAGGCGGGAGCGGAAGCGGAAAGCGGGCGGCGGAAGGAGGGGACCGCGGGATGAGCAGGCTGGATCTGGGCGGGCTGCGGGCCCGGCCGGCGCAGGTGTGGGGTGCGGTCCGGCTGGTCCCGCTGGTGCGGGCGGAGCCGATCACCGATCTGCGGCTGCACCGCGAGCTGTACGAGGACGGGCCGCTGACGGTCCGGGGCGAGCGCGGTACGGCCTACACGGCGTACGTCCCGCACGGTTTCGTGGCGAACTGGACGGGCGACGGGTCGCCGGCCGCGGCGTACGGCTCGCAGCTGAGCGATGAGCGGGGCCCGGTGGTGTGCGCGCCGCTGCACCTTCCGCGCAAGCTCGTCCAGCGGCGGCGCGACAAGGACAGCGGGAAGGGAACGGCGTCCGGCGGCCGTTCGGGCGGGCTGCGGTTCCTGCCGCTCCATCTGGCGCTCGACGGCTATCTGGCGCTGCACTTCGGCGGTCCGTCGATCGTGTGGGAGGAGTGGACCCGGCGGGCGGTCCGCGACGGGCTCTCACCGCGCGCGGAGCGGGCCTACCGGGGCGAGGCGGTCCCCGGACTCGACGACGCGCTGCGGGTCTTCGAGATCCATCCCGGGCAGTGCGGGGTGCTGGTGTACGTCGCCGACGCCCTGGCCGCCGCCTTCGTGGTGCCGCATCCGGACGACTACCGGGCGCTGCACCCGTCGCTGCTGCAGGACCTGTACGGCGAGCTGATGTACCAGTACGCCCTCTACGGCGGGCCGGTGCCGGAGTTCACGGCCCGGATCGCGGCGGAGTACGTCACCTCGCTCGCCGAGCTGCGGTCCGCCGCCGAACGGCAGCAGCAGGAGTGGGAGAGCCGGCACGCCGCCCTGATGGCGGGTGAGCTGCTGGACGAGTCCTACGAGGTGCGGCAGGTGTACCGGATGGGGCGGTTCCGGCTGTGCCGGTTCCTGCCGCCGTTCGCGCTGCACCGCACCCAGCACATCGGCGAGATGATCACCGACGACAAGGGCCGGGTCGGCTACCTCAAGACGTTCCGGCTGACCGACAAGCAGGTCCGGCGCGGTCACGTACTGCACCGGCTCGCGGCCCACGACTGGCACGTGGGACGCACCGCGGAGGCGATGGGGATCAGCGCGCCGGAGCTCCTCCGGCGGGTGGCGCACCTGGGTTTCGCGGGGCTGCTGGAGCGGCCCGCCGAGCGCCCGCCGAAGCGGAGCGGCTGAGTCCTGCACCACAGCGCCACTCGCAAACCGACTGAAAACCGGCATGGATTCCCAGGCGAATAGGTCCAAACTCCTCGGGAATGGTGGGATGTCCGGCCGGGTAACCTGCGGTTCACATATGAGCAACGGACGGGAAACGGCTCCTTGCCAGAGTGCGAACGTACGCCCGCACGCGTACCCGCACCTACCCGTATAAGAGGACCCCGTGACCATCAAGGCCGAGTACATCTGGATCGACGGCACCCAGCCGACCGCCAAGCTCCGCTCCAAGACGAAGATCCTGGACGGGGGTCCCTCCCAGGCCGTGAGCGCTGGGGGAGCGAGCGAGCTGCCGCGCTGGGGCTTCGACGGGTCCAGCACGAACCAGGCGGAGGGCCACTCCTCGGACCTCGTCCTCGAACCGGTCTTCAGCTGCCCGGACCCGATCCGCGGCGGGGACCACCTGCTGGTGCTGTGCGAGGTGCTCAACACCGACCTCACCCCGCACTCCTCCAACACCCGTGCGCTGCTGCGCCCGGTGGCGGAGAAGTTCGCGGCCCAGGAGCCGATCTTCGGCATCGAGCAGGAGTACACCTTCCTCAAGGGCGAGCGTCCGCTCGGCTTCCCCGAGGGCGGCGGCTTCCCGGCCCCGCAGGCCGACTACTACTGCGGTGTGGGCGCCGACGCGATCTTCGGCCGGGAGATCGTCGAGAAGCACCTCGACCTGTGCCTGGCCGCCGGACTGGGGCTGTCCGGCATCAACGCCGAGGTCATGCCGGGCCAGTGGGAGTTCCAGGTGGGCGCGCTGCCGCCGCTGGAGGTCGCCGACCACATGTGGGTGGCGCGCTGGCTGCTGCACCGTACGGCCGAGGAGTTCGGCGTCACCGCGTCGCTGGACGCCAAGCCGGCCAAGGGCGACTGGAACGGCGCGGGCGCGCACACCAACTTCTCCACCCGCGCGATGCGCGAGGGCTACGACGCGATCATCACCGCCTGCGAGGCGCTGGGCGCCGACGGCAAGCCGCTGGAGCACGTCCGCCAGTACGGCACCGGCATCGAGGACCGGCTCACCGGTGCGCACGAGACCGCGCCCTGGGACGAGTTCAGCTACGGCGCCTCGGACCGCGGTGCGTCGGTGCGCATCCCCTGGCAGGTCGAGGTCGAGAAGAAGGGCTACATCGAGGACCGGCGGCCGAACGCCAACGTCGACCCGTACGTGGTGACCCGGCTGATCGTGGACACCTGCTGCACGGAGCTGGCGCGGCGCGAGCAGGTCTGAGACGGGCAGTAGCGCATGAGGTGAAGGGGCCGGACCGATGGGTCCGGCCCCCTTCGCGTCTCCGGCGTCCCGGGCCGCGCGTCCGCCGCCGGCGTCGTCGCGCACGGCCCGCGGGACGGCGTTGTCAGTGCCGGCTGGCAGGCTGGGATCATGCTTGCGATCAGCGTCAAGACCGAGTCCGGGGCGGACCTTTCGCGTCCCACCGCCGAAGAGCTGGCCGGGCTGCTGCGGCGGATCGGCGCCGATGACGACCACTTCGCGGTCGTCGAGCGGCTGCCCGACGAGGACCAGGTGTATGTGCAGACCTGGCGGGACGGCGACGGGCCGTTCGCCGTGGAGTACCGCGACGGCGCTCCGGAGCGGCACTTCACGGCCACCTCCGAGGACGTCGAGCGGGTCGTCGAGGTGTTCCTGGACTGGGCGCGCGGCGGGCAGGCGTGGCGTACGGCGCTGGACTGGCGGCCCGCCGACCTCTTCGCCACACCCGGTCTGGACCCCGCGGTCCGCGCGGAGGCCGAGGAACGGGCCCGCGCCGGCATACGCTCCGGCTTCCGCGCCTTCCACCAGGTCGTGCAGGACGTCCAGGACGCCTTCGACCCCGCGGAGGCCCAGGTCTCGCGGGAGGAGGCGCGGCGGATCGTGGCGCAGCTGTGGGAGGAGCGGCTCGCCGAGCAGACCGGCTGGCCGGAGCCGACCGACCCCGACCGGGTCGCCCGGGCCTTCGCGGCGCTGGCCGACCGCGGGCTGACCGCCCGGATGGACTTCACCTGCTGCAGCGGCTGCGCGCTGGCCGAGATGGCCGGCGAGCGGGCCGAGGGCGACCGGGGCTTCGTCTTCTTCCACCACCAGGACACCGCGGCGGCCGCCGAGGGCCACGGCCTGGCGGTCCGCTACGGCGCCTACCCCGGTCCCGGCCAGGACGCCGGGGAAGTGCCGGGCGAGCAGCGGGCCGAGGTGGGGCGGACGGTGGCCGCGGCGCTGACGGAGGCGGGTCTGCCGGTGCGGTGGGACGGCGATCCGGACCGCGTGATCGACCTCGCCCCGCTGGACTGGCGCAAGCGCCTGCCGACGGGGGCCTGAGATGCTCCCCCGGCCGCCCCGCCCGTCCCGCGTTCCCTGGGCCGCACCGCTGTACGTCGGAGCCGTCCAGCTCGGCGCGTACGCCATCGCGCGGCTGCCCGCCCGGCGCCGCGCGGAACTGCTGCGCGCCCACTCCACCAACGTCGCCAATCTGCGGGCCGGCCGCTGGAGCACGCTGCTGACCAGCGCGGGGTTCGTCGAGGAGCCGCTGCCGGTGCCGTACGGCGCGGCACTGCTCGCCGTGCTCGGCACGGCCGAGCGGCGCTGGGGGGTGCGGCGCGCCGCGGGGGTCTTCACGGCCGGCCACATCGGCGCCAGCCTGCTGGTCTACGCCGGACTCCGCGCCCGCACCCGGCTGCGCGAACCCGAGGCACCGACCACGCACACCGCGACCACGCACGCCGTCGACGTCGGTGCCAGCTACGGCTTCTACGCCACGCTGGGCGCGCTCGCCGCGTCCGTCCCGCACCGCGGCCTACGGACCGCCGCCACGGCCGGTCTGCTGGCCCTGGGCATCCGGCCCGTACTGCGCCGCGGGCGGACCTTCACCGACGCCGGCCATCTGACCGCGCTCGCACTGGGAGTGGCGACCGGAGCCGGACTGCACGCAGGACGACACCTCCGGAAAGGGGGCGAATGAGAGAGACGCGGCAGTCGGCCGCCAACGGGCCGGCGACAACGGATTTCGGCCACACACCCGCTACCCTCCCCCGCCCCCAACTCCCGTGCGGAAAGGTCGAGTCGGAGCGGTATCGCGCCCGGTCCCGCGGTAGGTGCCGCCCGGAGACGGTGGATTCGCGTCACACCGCCACCCACACGAGGGACAGATCACCGACCGTCTGGTTCAATGGGGCCATGGCCAGCCTCACCGACACCGCGACAGGTCGCAGCGACCTTGAGCCCTTCTGGCCGTCCCGGCAGGCGCACGCTTTCGACCGTCTGTGTTGCCGCGCGCACTGAGCGCGGGCCCGCACACCCTTCCTCGACGCCGCTGACCGGCGTCCCCAGCCCTGCCCGCGCGCACGACGTCCCCGACGCCCCTCTTGCGCGAAAGAGCTGACTCCTGATGACGAACGTCCGTACCCTGACCGCCGGTTCCACGACGGCCCCCCTGTCCCCCCTCACCACCCCGCACCCGAACCGCCACCGGCTGCGCGCCGTCTCACCCGACGACGCCCACCCGTCACCCGCCACCGCCCCGGGTGGAGGCGCTGCGCGCCACAGCGTCCCTGCCGTGGCGGAGCTGCTGCACTCCGGCGCCACCTGGCTGCCGGCGCCGCAGCACAGCCTGCCCGCGCTGCCCGGTCAGCCGCCGATGGTCGGCTACCTCGTCCTGGTGCCGGCCGACCAGGCCCCCACCGCGGCCGCGCCGCCGGCCGCACGGTCCGAGGCGCCCGCGCCGACCGGCGACGCGATCGTCCGCATCGACCCCGAGCAGCGCACCGCCCAAGTCCTGGGCCGCCCGCTGGACCTGACGTACCTGGAGTTCGAGCTGCTGGCCCACCTGGTCGCCCATCCGCACCGGGTGCACACCCGCGACCAGCTGGTGACCACGGTCTGGGGCTACGGGCACGTCGGGGACGGCCGCACCGTCGACGTCCATGTCGCCCGGCTGCGCCGCAAGCTGGGCGCCGAGCACCGGTCGTCGATCGTGACGGTGCGGCGGGTCGGCTACAAGTACGTACCGAGCACCTGAGTCCGGCGGGCCGGGCACCGGACCGTGGAGTTCCGGTGCCGGGACCGGCCCGTCGGGTCAGACGCCCTCCCGTTCGCCCCGGAGCGGGAGGGCGCGCCGCACCCCGCGCCGGTGCGCACCGCCCACACACCCGGCCATCAGCAGTCCGGCCGCCGAGGCCAGCAGCATCCCGCGGGCCGGCGACCCGGCCAGCGCGGTACCGCCCAGGCCGCCGAGCGCCGCGCTGCACAGCGCCCACAGGCCCGCGCCCACCGCGTCCAGGAGGACGAAGCGGCGCAGCGGATAGCGCACGCTCCCGGTGGAGAGCGCGGCCACGACCCGGCCACCGGGCAGGAAGCGGCCGGCGATCACCAGCAGCGCGGCGTGCCGCTCCACCCGTGCCCGGGCCCGGGCGTACCGGGCCCGGCCGCGTTCACCGCGCAGCAGCCGGGCGAGTGCCCGCGGGCCCGCGTACCGTCCGACGGCGTGGCCGAGGCAGTCACCGGCCAGCGCCCCGGCCGCCGCGACCCCGGCCAGCAGGGCGAGCAGCGGCAGATCGGGGCCGATGAGCACCGCGACCAGCACGACGGTGGTCTCGCTCGGCATGAACGGCAGCAGCGCGTCGAGCCCGGACACCAGCAGCACGACCAGCCAGAGCCAGGGCGAACCGAGCAGGCCCTGCAGCGTGCGGGCCAGCTCGTCGAGGTGGTCCAGCTGGTCACACATGGACCCGCGCGGGCCGCGTCGCACCCCGTACCGGTACCGCCGCCACCGGCCGCCCGTACAGCGCCGCCCGTTCCGCCCGCGCGGCCAGCTCCCGCCGGTCCGCGCCGTCCGCGGTCGTCAGCACCGGATGGGCGGTGACGCGTACGGTCAGCGCGCGGGCGGCGAGCACCCGGCGCAGCGAGCCGAGGAAGGTGTCCGCACCGCAGAACGCGGCCACCGTGGTGGGCCGGCCCTGCTGGGCGTACTCCAGGGTGACCGGCCGGACCGGCGCACCGGCGTCGAGGGCGGCCTGGAAGGTGGCCCGGCGGAAGACCCCCCGGCCGGCCGTGCACCAGGTGGTGGCCTGCGGAAACACCGCCACGGAGCGCCCGGAGCCGAGCAGTTCCGACAACTCCCGTACCGTGTACGGCAGTTGACGAGGATCCGTGCGGTCGATGAAGAACGTGCCGGCGCGCCGGGCCAGACCGCCGACGACCGGCCAGCCGCCGACCTCGCGCTTGGCGAGGAGGGTGACCGGTTCGAGCGCGAGCAGGGCGGGGATGTCGAGCCAGGAGATGTGGTTGACGACCAGCAGGGTGCCGGGGCCGCCGGCCGGCGCGGTGAGCGGCCCGGCCCCGGTGCCCGGCGGCCCGGCCACCGCGGGCGGGCCCTCCAGACGGATGTCCAGCGCGTCGAGCAGGGCCGCGGCGTGGGCGCGCAGCCGTACCGGATCGGCCATCCGCCCGCCGTCCGTCAGGGCCCGGCGCACCCGGTGGGCGAAGACCGCGGAGCGCCGCGCGGCCTCGGCGGCCGGGACCCGCGGCAGGGCGTGCCGGGCGCAGTCCGGGGTGCAGTCGGAGCGGACGTCCCAGGGGCCGTTCACCGCTCCCCCAGGAAGTAGCGCCGGTAGCGGTCGCCGAGCCGTTCCATGTCCAGCACGACGAAGAAGTCCGCGACGTCGAACTCCGGGTCATGGGCGGGCGCGCCGCAGATGAACGCGCCAATCCGGAGGTAGCCGCGGAGCAGCGGCGGCAGCTGGGCGAGGCGGGCGCGCTCCGGGACGGGGACCGTGGCGCGCCAGGGGCGGTGCGGGGTGACCCGCAGCTCGGGCGGGGCGGCGTAGCGGGTGCGGCCCAGTTCCCAGGCATGGGCCGCGGCCGTGCCCCCGTCGGCGAGCGGGACGGAGGCGCAGCCGGCCAGATAGCGGTGGCCGGAGAGCAGCGTGTAACGGGCGAGCGCGGCCCACATCTGGGTCATCACCGCGCCGTCCCGGTGAGCGGGGTGCACACAGGACCGGCCGGCCTCGATGAGCGAGGGGCGCAGCGCGGCCAGGGCGCCGAGGTCGAACTCCCCGTCGGAGTACAGCCGGGGGCTGCGGCCGGGCGGCAGCAGCCGATAGGTGCCGACGGTCTCGCCGCTGGCGGTGTGGGTGACGACGAGGTGGTCGGCGACCTCGTCGACGGCATCGATGTCATGCCCGGCCAGCGGGGTGTGCAGGGTCGCGCCCATCTCCTCGGCGAAGACGAGGTGACGAAGCCGCTGGGCTGCGCGGATCTGCTCGGGGGTGTCGGCGATATGGGCGGTGTAGGCGGTTTCCGCGGGTCCGGACCCGGCGGACGTGGAACCCGCCGCAGCGGGAGCGGGGACGACGGCGGACGCGGTCGGTGCCATGCGCATGGGAGCCCTCCATGGGGAGTGACCTGGCCCTTCTTTACGCGGCAGACTGTTCCCGGGCCGGCCGGCCGGGCGCGTGAAGCCCAGGGAGCGAACGGATGAGGGCCCGCGGAACACTAGGCCCTGTCGTCCACCGTCGTGATCACGTCCTTCGGGCTGAACCCGCCCTCGCCGCGCGTCCCTCACCAGAAGGGCGCTGCTCACCGGCCGGTGTGCTCGACCGGGCGACCATCGGGGACCGCCCTTTCCTCGCCGTGCTTCCCCGCGCGCCCCACCGTGTGGCCCTCTTGGACCGCGGCCGGCCGGCCGTTAGCGTGCCCCCGCACGGGTCTGTTGTTACCACCGAGCTGTGGGGGCACACGTGAGCCGACCGTCACGACGCGCACTGCTGGGAACCGCCGGAGCGATCGGGGCGGGGGCGGCGCTCGGCGGAACCGGGTACGCCGCCGGGCGGTCCGCACACCGGGCCGGGCGGGCCCCGGCCTGGGACACCGGCCCGGCGCAGGCGGCGCTGGCCCGGCTGCTGCCCGGCCACGCCGATCAGTTCACGCTGGTGCCGCTCGGCGCCGAGGACACCACCGACCGGTTCCGGGTCGACGGGACGGCCGGCCGGATCACCGTGGCGGGGACCTCCCCCGCCACCCTGCTGACCGGCGTCCACTGGTACCTCAAGTACACCTGCCGGGTCCATCTGTCCTGGGCGGGCGACCAGGTGGCGCTGCCCGCCAGGCTGCCCGCGCCCCGCTCCGCCGTGGAGCGGGACAGCACCGTGCCGCACCGGTTCGCACTGAACGACACCCACGACGGGTACACCGCCCCGTACGCCGACTGGGCGCGCTGGGAGCGGCTGATCGACGTCCTGGCGTTGCACGGCGTGAACGAGGTGCTGGTCACGCCGGGCACCGAGGCCGTTTACCACCGGCTGCTGACCGGGTTCGGGTACTCCGACGCGGAGGCCCGCCGCTGGCTCCCGGCGCCCTCGCACCAGCCGTGGTGGCTGTTGCAGAACATGAGCGGGTACGGGGGGCCGATGAGCCCCGAACTGCTGGGCCAGAGGGCCGAGTTGGGGCGGCGGATCAACGGACGGCTGCGGGAGCTGGGGATGCGGCCGGTACTGCCCGGGTACTTCGGTACCGTTCCGGACGGTTTCGCCGTCCGGAACCCCGGCGCCCGGACCGTCCCGCAGGGCACCTGGTCGGGCCTGAAGCGCCCCGACTGGCTGGATCCGCGGACCGGAGTCTTCGCCGAGGTCGCCGCCGCCTTCTACCGGGAGCAGGAAGAACTCCTGGGGCCTGCCGGGCACTTCAAGATGGACTTGCTGCATGAAGGCGGTGATCCCGGTGACGTGCCGGTGGCGGAGGCGGCGCGTGCCGTCGAGCGGGCGCTGCGCACCGCGCACCCGGACGCCGTCTGGGTGATCCTCGGCTGGCAGGACAATCCGCGGCGGGACCTGCTGGACGCCGTCGACCACGACCGGATGCTGATCGTGGACGGGCTCGGCGATCTGGACACGGTCACGGACCGGGAGCGGGACTGGGGCGGGGTGCCGTACGCCTTCGGGTCGATCCCCAACTTCGGCGGGCGCACCACGATCGGCGCGAAGACCCACATCTGGGCGGAGCGCTTTGCGGCCTGGCGGGACAAGCCGGGCAGCCGGCTGGTCGGCACCGCCTACATGCCGGAGGCCGCCGAGCGCGATCCGGCCGCCTTCGAGCTGTTCAGCGAACTGGCCTGGCGGGCGCGGCCGGTGGACCGTGCGGAGTGGTTCGACGGCTATGCCGCGTTCCGTTACGGGGGCCGCGATCCGCACGCCCGTGCCGCGTTCGCCGCGCTGCGCACCAGCGCGTACGAGATCGCCAGCAAGGACGGCCGGCCGCACGACTCCGTGTTCGCCGCCCGGCCCGGCCTGGCCGCCCGTTCCGGGACCACCTACGCCACCCACACCCCGGCCTTCGATCCGGCCGTCTTCGACACCGCGTTCGCGGCGCTGCTCGCGGTCCGGCCCGCGCTGCGCGGCAGCGACGCCTACCGCCACGACCTGACCGACGCCGCCCGGCAGGCGTTGGCCAACCGCTCCTGGCAGCTGATCGGGCAGCTCCAGGACGCCTACCGGCGCAAGGACCGGGCGGCCTTCCGGGCGCTGTCCGGGCTGTGGCTGCGGCTGATGCGGCTGAGCGACGAGGTCGCCGGGGCGCACCGGAACTTCCTGCTCGGGCCGTGGCTCGCGGACGCCAGGGCGAGGGCGTCCGGCCCCGAGGAAGAGGCCCGACTGGAGCATTCCGCAAGGGCGTTGCTCACCACGTGGGCGGACCGGGCCACCGCGGACGGCGGGGCGCTCGCCAACTACGCCAACCGCGACTGGCACGGCCTGATCTCCGAGGTCCACCTCCCGCAGTGGCAGGCGTACCTGGACGAGCTCGCGGACGCGCTGGCCGCCGGCCGCCCACCGAAGACCTTCGACTGGTACGCCTCGGAGGAGTCCTGGACCCGGGCGCGGACCAGCCATCCGCTGCGCCCCACCACCGATCCGTACCGCACCGCCCGGCGGGTCCACGACGTCCTCGCCACGGCCCCGTACCAGGGCACGCTCACGGTGACCGCCGACCCGGACGCGCTGCCTCCGGGTGGCCGGGCCACCCTGACCGCGGCGCTGCGCAACGAGAACGGCCTGCGGGCCACCGGTCGCGTCGACTTCGCGCTGACCGGGCCGTCGGCCACCGCCGACGGCCCGGTCACCCTGGCGTCCGTGCCGCCCGGCGGCACCGGCCGGGCGCGCTGGCGGATCACCGCCCCGGCCGGCCCGCCGAAGGAACCGCTGCGGCCCCTCCCCTGCCGCCTCACCGCCGACTACGGCCCCCGGGGCGAGCCCCGCATCCGCGCCACCCGGGACGCCACCCTCTTCGTCGCCGGGCCACTGGACGCGGACCTGCGGACGGTCACCACGAACGCGGCGGTCTTCGGGCAGCTCGGCGACCGCTTCGCGATCAACGGCTCCGGAGCGGATCTGTGGCGGTCCACCGCGGAGTTCGGCGCGCTGTACCGGCCGGGTGCCCTCGCGGTGGGCGGCGCGGTGACGGCCGAGGTGACGAGCCAGGAGGCGACCGCCCCGTGGGCCCGGGCCGGGCTGATCGTCCGCAACCGCCTCGCCCCGGCCGGCCCGGACGCACCGGACGCCGCCCTGGGCTTCCTCAACCTCTCCGTCACCCCCGCCACCGGCGTCGTGCTGTCCTACGACGCCGACGGTGACGGCCGGCTGGACAGCTACCGCCGGCTCGCCGGTGTCACCGCGCCCGTCCTGCTGCGGCTGACCCGCCATCCGGACGCCGGGCGCGCCGGTTCGTACACCGGCGCCTGCTCCACCGACGGCGGCGCGACCTGGCGGGAGGTCGCCACCGTGACCGTGCCCAAAGCGGCCGGCCGGCAGGACACCGGACTGCACCAGAGCGCCGCCAACTCCGGTACCGGGGACCGCGGTACGGCCGCGTTCCGTCACTGGACCGTCACTGGAAGCACGCCCGGCCACCGCGTACGCTGACCCGGAACCGCACCACGAGCGAGGGGACCCCGGTATGAGTGCCGCAGCAGAGAAGGAGTGGCTCTACGCCCTCGACATCTCCGACGCCGTCTGGCAGCGCCCGCCCGGTGACGCCGAGGAAGCGGTGGAGATCGCCTTCCTGGAGCGCGGCGCGGTGGCCATGCGGAACTCCACCGAGCCCGACGTGGTGCTGCGCTACACCGAGGCGGAGTGGCGGGCGTTCGTGCTGGGCGCGAAGGACGGCGAGTTCGACCTGGAGCGCTGAGCGCGGCCCGTCCCCGGGGGCCGGCCGGCGGCCGCCCCCGGGCCCGGTCACCCGTCGGGGCGCCCGCCCGCACCGGTGACCATCACAGGATTCACTCGTTTCACGGAACGTGAAACAGCAGCAGTCCTCCCCCGCGCGTCCGGACCGCACCCCCTCCGGCAGCCTCGCGGACATCGACGAGGTCATCGATGTCGAGCAGGCCGAGGCGGCGCTGGTCGAGTACTACCCCCGGCTGGTCCGGCTGGCCTATCTCGTTCTGCCGCCCGGCCGGAGCCGCAGCCGCCGGGTGCTGGCCGCCCACGGCGTGGTGCAGCGGACCCTGCCGCGTCAGCGCAGTTCCACCCGGGCCCTGGGGCTGCCGGGCCAGCGCGCCGGCGCGGAAGCGGCGATCGACCCCGGCTACGCCTTCGTCCGGATGCGGGTGCTGCGCGCGGCGCTGGCCGCCGCCCGGTCGCCCCGCCGGCTGCCGGCCCCGCCGCCGCTCCTCCCCCAGGTGTGGGGGCTGCGGCTGTTCCCCCGTTCCGGCGGCGCCGATGAACTCGCCCTGGACCAGGCGCTGTCGGCGCTGTCCGGGCCCGGCCGGGCCGCGTTCGTACTGCGCGATCTGGAGCGGCTGAGCCTGCCCGAGGCGCGCCGGGTGCTGGAGGCGGCGGGGGTGGCCGAGCCACGGGAGGCGTGGGACGAGGCGGAGCGGACCGCGCTGCCGGCCGGCAGCCGGGACCGGTCGCTGCTGGAGTCGCCGGAGTTCGACCCGTGCGCGCTGCAGGCCCGGCCGACGGATCTGATCCGGCGGCGCCAGAACGGCCGGGCGGTGCTGGCGGCCGGGGCCGCGGTCCTGGTGTGCGGGGCGCTGCTGGGGCTGCCGGGCGACGGCTGGGGCCCGGACGGCGCGGCCGCCCCGCCGTACGCCCGGAACTCCGCGTCCGAAGCCGCCCTGGACCCGGGCAGGTTGACGGTCACCTCGGCCACGGCCTGGAAGAGCGCGGCCCGCCAGGACTTCGCGGCCTGGCCGGCCCGCGGGGACCGCGTGCACGACAGGGCGCTGTTGCGCCGCGCGCTGGCCGTGTGGGCGCGCCCCGGCTCGGGGGTGCAGATGTCGGCCACACCCGGCACCCCGACCGGTCCCGCGGCGGGCCCGCCGCAGCTGCTCTTCGCGGGTGTGGTGGACCACGCGGTGGTGGTGCTCTTCCACGACGGTCTGCGGGTGGTCCGGTACGCCGAGGCGGCGGACGGCGAGGGCCAGGGCGAGGGCACCGGCGCGGCGCTGGACTTCGCCCGTACGGACGGCGCCGCGGCCGACACGGCGAGCGCCGTGGTGGCGAGCCGCACCCAGGGCAACGTCCGCTATCTGACCGCGCCGTGGGTGAAGGGGAAGGCCACGCTGGTCGATCTGACCAAGCCGGACGCGGCCGCCCAGCCGGTGCCCGTCGGGCCGGACGGGCTGACCGGCCCGGTTCCGGTGCCCGGCGCGGACCAGAAGTGCACCGGCTGGCCGGCGCTGCGGGTCGGCGGCCGCCTCCTGACGGACCTCGGCGAGCTGACCCCGGCGCGGCTGACGTACGGCAGGCCGCGCAAGCCGGGTGAGGTGGCCGCCCCGCAGGCCAGGGCGGCGTGGGCGCGGACGGCCTGCCAGCTCGCCGCGGTCCGCGGTCAGGGCGTGCGCAGCGTCAACGCCTGGGAGTTCGCCCGGCAGCCGCTGCCGGGCGGCGCGGGCGTTGCGGCCTGGCTGTGCACCCGCGCGGAGACCTGGCGGGGTGCGGGCAGCCGGACGCTGGCCCAGATCCAGACCCCGCCGCCGAACGGCAAGCCGTACGCCCCCGGCGCGGTGACCGCCCGGGCGGAGGGCGGTACGGCCTGCGGTCCGCGGGCGCCGCGGGCGCTGGCCGGGGTGCTGTGGAAGGCCCCGGCCGGCCAGTGGTGGCTGCTGGCGGCCGGCAGCGACCAGGTCACGTCGATCACCGCGTCCGGTGCGGTGCACGGCGAGGCTCCCGGCCGGTTCCTGACGCTGCCGGCGAAGGCGGGCGACAGCGCGGAGCTGTCCGGCCGGCTGGCCGACGGCCGGAAGACCGACGCGGTGGGCTGACCGTAGGGGCGCTGGATTTTCGTCGTACGAGGGGTATCGGCAACTCCTTACCCGCCAGTACATTGACGTCATGTCTAACAAGGCCTCGTTGCGGCCCCAGCCGGTCGCGTCCGAGCACACCCCGCTGAAGGCCCGCAACGTCGCCTTCGACTGGGCGGGCACCCCGTTGCACTGGATCCCCGGCGACCCCGCCAGCGCCCATACGATCAATGTGCTGCACCTGCTGCTGCCGGCCGGCGAGCGCTGGTTCGTGCACGTCTACAAGCAGGCGCTGCCGTACGTCCGCGATCCCCGACTGCGCGCGGACGTCCTGGGGTTCATCGGCCAGGAGGCGATGCACTCCCAGGCGCACGACGAGGTGCTGCCGCACCTCAAGGACCAGGGGCTGGACCCGACCCCGTACACCGCGCAGGTGGACTGGCTCTTCGAGAAGCTGCTCGGGGACCGCACTCTGCCACCGGGCCGGGCCCGCCGGTGGTGGCTGCTGGAGCGGGTGGCCCTGATCGCCGCCATCGAGCACTACACCGCCTTCCTGGGCGACTGGGTACTCAACGCCGAGGCGCTGGACGCCAGGGGCGCCGATCCGACCATGCTCGACCTGCTGCGCTGGCACGGCGCCGAGGAGGTCGAGCACCGGTCCGTCGCCTTCGACCTGTTCGTGCACCTCGACGGCGGCTACCGGCGCCGGGTCCGCACCTGGGCCACGGCCTTCGGCGCGCTGGTCTTCCTGTGGCAGCGCGGCACCCGCTTCTTCATGGAGAACGACCCCACGCTGACCGACGGGCGGGCCACGTTCCGGGAGTTCTTCCGCGGCGGGCGGGACGGCGTGCTGCCGACCGCGGGGGCCATGGCCCGTTCCATCCCGCAGTATTTGAGCCGCGGCTACCACCCGTCCCAGCACGGCAGCACCGCCCAGGCCGCGGCCTTTCTGGCCGGTTCCCCCGCGGCCACCGCGGCCGAGGCCCGTACGTCCGGGGGTGCCTGAGATGCCGCGCATACGGACGGTCGTCGCGGTGGGTGCGGCGGCCCTGGTCGTCCGGCGGGCGCTGCGCCGGCGGGTGCAGGCGTCGCCGCTGTGGCCGCTGCCGGCCCTGGAGGAGCCGGTCTCCGGCCGCGGCCGGGCCGGTGCACGCACCGACCACACACGACGGCTGACGGTCGTGGAGCGGACGACGGAGGCCGAGGGAGTGCTCCGCCTCCGTCTGGAGGGCAGCGATCTGCCCGCGTGGGAACCGGGCGCGCACCTGGATCTCGTACTGCCCTCCGGCGCGGTCCGCCAGTACTCCCTGTGCGGCGACCCCGCGACACCGGATGCCTACACCCTCGCCGTCCGGCTCATCGAGGACGGCCGGGGCGGCTCGCGCGAGGTCCACGAGCAGCTGCACGAGGGCACGGAGGTGGAGGTCCGCGGCCCCCGCAACCGCTTCCCGCTCGCCGAGCGCCACGCCTATGTCTTCATCGCGGGCGGCATCGGCATCACCCCGATCCTGCCGATGGTCCGGCAGGCCGAACGGGAGGGGGTGCCGTGGCGGCTGCTGTACGGCGGGCGGTCCCGGGCCTCGATGCCGTTCCTGGCGGAGGTGGAGAAGCTGGCGGGGGCCGGTGCGGGCCGGGTGACGGTGGTCGCCGAGGACGAGGACGGCCGCCCCGACCTGGCCGCGCTGCTCGCCGGTGCGCCCCCGCACGCTGCGGTCCACTGCTGTGGCCCGCAGCCCCTGATGGACGCGGTCGCCGCCCTGCTGCCCGACGGGCCGGACGGCCTCACCCTGCACACCGAGCGGTTCGCGCCGGCGGCTCCCGCGGCGGCCGGCGCGCAGCTGCCGTTCGAGGTGGAGCTGCGGCGCACCGGCCGTACGGTCACGGTGCCCGCGGGCGAAAGCGTCCTGCGGGCGATCCGCGACCAGGCCCTGCCGGACCTCCCGTACTCCTGTGAGCAGGGCTTCTGCGGTACCTGTCAGCAGCGGGTGCTGGCCGGCGAGGTGGACCACCGCGACGAGCTGCTGACGGACGCCGAGCGCGGCGACTCGTTGCTGATCTGCGTCTCGCGGGCGCGGGGCGGCGAACGGCTGGTGCTGGATCTTTGATTCCGTGCCGCGCCCCGGGTCGTTAGGGTGGTCCGCATGACGACCGGGGCGCGGCGCAGGATGGGCGTCGAGGAGCGGCGCGATCAGCTGATCGCGGTCGCCCTCGGCCTGTTCAGCCACCGCGCGCCCGAGGACGTGTCGATCGACGAGATCGCCGAGGCGGCCGGGATCTCGCGGCCGCTGGTCTACCACTACTTCCCGGGCAAACGGCAGCTGTACGAGGCCGCGCTGCGGCGCGCGGCGGAGGAGCTGACCGCCCGCTTCGTGGAACCGCACGAAGGGCCGCTCGGTGCCCGCCTGTTGCGCGTCATGGAGCGGTTCTTCGACTTCGTCGACGAGCACGGCCCCGGCTTCTCCGCGCTGATGCGCGGCGGCCCGGCGATCGGCTCGACCCGTACCAGCGCCCTGATCGACGGCGTCCGCCAGGCCGCGTACGAGCAGATCCTCGGCCATCTCGCCCTCACGGACCCGCCGCCGCGGCTGGAGTTGGTGGTGCGCTCGTGGATCTCGCTGGCCGAGACCACCGCCCTGCTCTGGCTGGACGGCCGCCGGGTGCCGCGCGCCGAGCTGGAACGCCAGCTCGTCCATGATTTCGCCGCGCTGGCGGCGGTGAGCGCGGCGTACGACGACCGGATGGCCGGGATCGTCCGCGGCATCCTGGCGGACGAACCGGCGGACGGGATGTTCGCGGACCTGGTGGGCCGGTTGATGGCGCTGCCGCAGCCTGTCTAGGACGCGCCGGCCGGGGCGGTGGCGGTGCGGCCGCCCCCTGGGGCTCGGGGGCGGCCGCACGGTTGAGGTCTAGGCCTTGCCGGTGAGGCGGGCGAACACCACCACGTTGTCCGGGTAGTAGTGCTTGCCCTGGTCGTAGTCCCCGCCGCAGGTGATCAGGCGGAGGCCCGCGTGGTCGAGGTTCTGGTAGACCTCCACGGTGGGGAACTTGTTCTTCGGGTACTGGGCGACCCGGTCGACCGTGAACTTCGCGGTGCTGCCGTCCTTCCGGGCGACGTCGATGGTGTCCCCGCGCTTCATGGACGACAGCTTGCGGAACACCGACGGGGTGCCGTTCCAGGTGACGTGGCCGGCGATGACGGCCGGCCCGCGGGCTCCCGGCGTCGGCCCGGGCCGGTACCAGCCCGCCTTGGCCGGATCGCGCGGGGTCTCCATCGTCCCGTCCGGGTGCTGTCCCAGCGTCTCCAGCGTGGACGACACGTTCAGTGCGGGGATGGAGAGCCGCACCGGGTCCGACGCCGGCATGCTCGCGGCGGCGGCGCCCGGTCCGTCCGCCCCGGCGGACGCCTCGTCGTGGGCGGCGTGACCGCCGCCCTGGCCCTGCGGTTCGGCGGGGAGCGACCGTTGTGCCGGGGCCTGGTCCCCGCACCCGGCGAGCAGTACGGCCGCCACCGCCGCGGCGAGCGCACCGCCGAGGGCCCGGCGCCGGGTGGTCACGGCGGCCCTGGTACGGGTGCTCATGCGGCGGCCCCGCCGTTCTCGCCGTGTACCGGGGCGAGGGATGCCCGGCGGCGGCGCAGGAGGACCAGTGTGCCGGTCGCCGCCGCGGCGGCGGTCCCGCCGGCGCCGATCAGCGCGACCGGAACGTCCGTACCGGCGGGCGGGTCCACGGGCCCGGTCCCGGTCTCGACCCCGCCGACCGGGATGGACCCGACGGCGGCGCCCTGGACCTCACCGCAGTCGGTCGGGGCGGTGGCCTCCTGGGGGAGTTTCGGGTCGAGTTCGCTCTTGCCCGCGCCGTCGAAGTCGTACTTGTTGTTGCCGTTGCGGTCGATGCCGTGCTGGACGATGTGCAGGTCCTTGATGTGGTCGACCACGTCCTGGGAGACGGTGAGCGTGCGCTCGTAGGAGAGCTTGCCCTGGGCGTCCGCCGTCGGCATCCGGTCCACGGCGAGGCCGCTCTTGGCGTCGGTGGAGCCCTGGGTGGTCAGCGAGATGTTGATGTCGCCGTACTGGACCGTGGCCTCGGTGTTGTTGATGACGCCGTCGCCGTTGGTGTCGGCGCTCGGATCCGGGCAGTGGAAGTCGTGCCCGTCGGTGGAGCCGTGGAGGTGCTGGGCGTGGGGCTGCCCCGGGACGAGCCCCTCGGACTCGATCTTCACGGTGAGCTGGTTGCCCTTGAGGCTGAGCATCGCGACGCCCTTGGCACCGGAGTTGTTCAGCTGTGCCAGGTTGATCTGGTAGGCCCCGTCGGCGGCGGCAGGGGAGGCGGCCGCGACCGTGAGGGCCAGGGCGGCCGGCAGAGCGGCCAGTGCGGCGAGGCGGCTGGTGCGCGTGGGGATCACGTTCGTTCCTTTCCGACGGCCCTCCACGGCGGAGGCCCGCATCATCCAGGTGCGAAGCGACACCTCGGCGAGGTATCACCCTCTTATTCGCAGCGCAGGCCTCCCAGGGCGGCTCGGGCGGAAAATTTGTCGCTACGGCACAATTCCGCGCATGGCAGAGAAGATCACTTTCCGGATCGCGGACGACGGCGATCCGAAGGTCCTCGTCGCTCTGTACGACGCGGCCGCACGGTGGATGCAGCGCTCCGGCATCGAGCAGTGGAAGCCCGGGGGGAAGAGCGAGGAGCACTTCCGGCTGCGGATCAAGGAGGGCGAGGTCTGGCTCGCGGAGGCCGGCGGGCACATAGCGGGCGGCTATGAGCTGTGGTGGACGGACGAGCCCGCGTGGGGGCCGCAGCCGCCGGAGGCGGGGTATGTGCACCGGCTGATGGTGGACCGGGAGCGGGCGCCGGCGGGGACCGGGCGGGCGATGCTGGCGCATGCGGAGCGGCGGATCGCCGAGGCCGGCCGGACCTGGGCGCGGCTGGACTGCCTGGCGTCCAATCCGCGGCTGCGGTCGTATTACGAGGGTGCCGGGTACACGGTCGTCGGGGAGCAGCCGTGCAAGGAGGGCGGCGGCGGAAGTCCGTACGCCGTCACCCTCCTTGAGAAGCGGCTGGGTGGTTGAGCGGCTGGGTGGTTGAGCGGCTGGCTGGTGAGCCGGTCGGCCCGGGGGCCGGCGGCGAGGGCTCAGCTGCGGTGGAAGACCGCGACCGTGTAGGGCGGCACGGTGAAGGTGCCGGTGGCCCCCGTGTACGAGGCGGTGGCGGTGGTGAGGTCCGTGCCGTGGGCCTGGACGGGGTGCAGGGCGTAGGGGTGGCCGGCCAGGGCCGCGACGGTCTGGTGCTGTTGCTGCGGCGTGGCGTTGAAGACGACCACCAGGTTGCCGAGGCGCATGGTGAGCACGCCGGGGGTCTCGTCCTTCCCGGAGAGGGGGAAGGAGAGCTGCGACTGGACTTCGGCGGCGGTGCGCAGGCCGAAGGCCGGTTCCGTGGCGTGGATGCGGAGGAGGTCGCGGTAGGCGGCCGAGGCGCCCTGGATGGTCGCGCAGTCGGGGCGGAGGGCCGGGTCGGCCAGCAGCGGCTTGGCGTAGGGCCACTTGTCCTTGTTGTCGGCGGCCGGCGGCAGCCCGCGGCCGAAGCCGTTGCCGTCCGCGCAGTTCCAGTGGAGGGCGTTGAACCAGTCTCCGCTGTTGAAGGAGTTGCGGTCCAGGGACTTGGAGCGGAGGAGGTCCGAGCCGGCCTGGGAGAGCGCGGGGCCTTGCGAAAGGGCCGCGGTGGCGAGTGCAAGAACTTGCAGGCGGGCGCGGTCAGTTGGGCTGGTTCCTTGCGGAAGCTTGTAGGCGAGGGCGTCGTAAAGGGTTTCGTTGTCGTGCGCATCGGCGTACGCGAGCGCATCGCCGGGGGCGGCGGCGTACCCGGCGGCGGCGCCGTTGTAATCGACCTGTGAGCCCTTGACGCGGTGGCCGGCGGTGTCGGTGAAGGTGTAGTCGGCGAGGTTGCCGGTGAGGCCGACCTTGAGGAGGTCCTGGTAGTGCAGGAGCCGGGCCCGCTGGGCGGCCGGATCGCCGTTCGCCGGTGAGGAGTTGGGGGCGGTGTAGAGGCCGGAGGCGAAGCCCTGGACGCGGGGGTCGGCGTCGAAGGGGCCGCCGCCGCGCACCGCGTCGCGGGCCCGGTCGCTGAAGGTGGCGATGCCGGTGCCGGCCATGTTCGCCTGGGTGGCCTGGACGAAGCGGGCGTCGTTCGCGGCCTCGCCGAAGTTCCACCCCTCGCCGTAGAGGATGATCTTCTTGCCGTCCACGCCGTCCCGGGCCGGGGTGAGCGCGTCGAGAGCCTTGCGGACGGCGAGGATGTTGGCCTTGGGGTGGTGTCCCATGAGGTCGAAGCGGAAGCCGTCGACCTTGTACTCCCTGGCCCAGGTGACGACCGAGTCCACGACGAGCTTGCCCATCATGGTGTGTTCGGGTGCGGTGCCCGAGCAGCAGGTGGAGGTGGCGACCGTGCCGTCGTCGAGCAGCCGCTGGTAGTAGCCGGGCACGATGCGGTCGAGGACGGAGTGCGGGTCCTGGCCGGCGGCGGCGGTGTGGTTGTAGACGACGTCCATGACGGTGCGCAGCCCGATGCCGTTGAGGCCCTGCACCATGCGGCGGAACTCGACGGTGCGGGCCGGGCCCTCGGGGTCGGAGGCGTACGAGCCCTCGGGCACGGTGTAGTGCAGCGGGTCGTAGCCCCAGTTGTACGCGTCGCGGGCGGCGGACCCGTTCACGCACTCCTGCTGGCTCTCGGAGTCGGGCCCGTAGGAGGCGAGGTCGCAGCGCGGACGGTCCTGGTCGGCACGCTTCTCGGGGACGGTGGCGCCGTCAAAGGCCGGCAGCAAGTGGACGTAAGACGTTCCGGCGGCTGCAAGGGATTTCAGGTGCCGCATGCCGTCGGAGCGGCGGTCGGTGAAAGCGAGGTACTGGCCGGGGTGGCGGGAGGTGCGGTCCTCGACGGAGAAGTCGCGGAGGTGCAGTTCCTGGATGCGGGCCCGGCGCAGCGGCACGGCGGCGGGCTTGCGCAGGTCCGCCCAGCCCTTGGGGGCGAGCCGCGGGTCGTCGAGGTCGACGACCAGGCTGCGGGCGGAGTCGGCGGTCAGGGCGGTGGAGTAGGGGTCGGTGACCTTGTTGGTGACGGTCCGGCCGACCGTGGGCGCCCAGACGGTGACGAGGTAGCGGTAGGGCTTTCCGGCCCAGTCGCGCTCCCCCTGGACGCGCCAGACGCCGCTGCGGTCGTCGCGCCGCATCGGGACGGTACGGCCGTCGAGTTCCAGGGCGACGGTGCGGGCGGTGGGTGCCCATACGGAGAGGGTGGGGCGTCCGTGGTGGAAGACCGGTCCGAGTGCGGCGTGCCGGGCGTGCGTGCCGTAGAGGTCGTCGAGAACTCCGGGTATCTGCACGCCGGTTGTGGTGTGCCGCCCGTCCGCGGTGCGCTGGGTGGCGACCAGGCGCCCGCGCAGCGCCGTACGGGCGAGGCCGCGGTCGCGGGGGTCGACGGTGAAGGCCGGATAGCCGGACAGGTGCGGGAAGGCGGCCCGTTCGGCGGGGGTGAGGCTGCCGGGGGTCAGCCGGATGCGCTGATCGGCCGCCGCTGCGCGGCCGGTCGCGAACTCCAGCTGGGCATCGGTCCGTTCCGCGCCCTTCCAGATCACCGTGTCGCGGTCGATCCACTGCGCCAGGGCCGGTTGCGGGCCGGACGGGGCGGCGTGGGCCGGCGGCGCGGCCGGTGCGGCGAGGAGGCCGGTGGCGCCGAGGGCGACGGCGAGGACGGCGGCCAGGCGCCGGCCGGGCCGGCGTGGGGCGGAGGGCCGTGCGGTGGAGGACATGGCTCATGGTTCTATCCGCGACGATCCAGCGTTGCAAGACCTTACGCAAGACATTGCAAGGGTGTTACGTTGCTGGCACAGCCGGTCCGGCCGGCCGGAGGCCCACCACAACGGGCCCTACGCGCCCGGCCGGCCGGACCGGCCCCCATCCCGGTGAAGTGGCGCTGAAGTGGCGCAATGTCACCCGTACCGCCGCACGGACCGCGTCAGTGCGCCGCGGGCAGGGAAGTCACCCCGCATGATCGACGACCCTGGGCACCACACCGACGGCAGACCGGACCACGACGACGCGACCCGCCGCTACTACGAGACCGGCGATGTCGACGCCTTCTACGACGCCGTCTGGGGCGGTGAGGACATCCACGTCGGCATCTACGCCGAGGGCGACGAGCCGATCGCGGAGGCCTCGCACCGCACCGTCGAGCACACCGCGGACAAGGTCGCCGACCTGCTCGGCCCGCACGCCACCGTGCTCGACCTCGGCTCCGGATACGGCGGTTCGGCCCGCGCACTCGCCGCCCGCTTCGGCTGCCGGGTCGTGGCCCTCGACCTCAGCGAGTCACACAACCGGCGGCACCGCGCGGCCAACGCCCGGCGGGGCCTCGACGATCTGATCGAGGTCGTCACCGGCTCCCTCAACGACCTGCCCCACGAGGACGGACGGTTCGACGTCGTCTGGTCCCTGGAGGTGCTCTGCCATGTCGAGGACCGGGCGGGCGCGCTGAGCGAGGCCGTACGCGTACTGAGACCGGGCGGCGCCCTGGTGTTCTCGGACATCATGGCCGCCGAGGAGCCCCCGGCCGAGGCGGTACGCCCCGCGTTCGCACGGCTCGGCGTACAGACCCCCGCAACACCGGCCTTCTACCTGGAGCAGCTCTCCCGCCTCGGCCTCAAGGGCGCCGACTTCGAGGACCGCACCCCGGACCTCGCCACCCACTACGCCCGCCTCGACGAGGACGTCCACCGGCGCGCGGCCGAACTGCGGGACCGCATCAGCCCGGCCTACGTCGACGACCTGCTGGCCAACCTCGCCCTCTGGACGGACGTCACCCGCCGCGGCCGGCTGCGCTGGGGCCTCTTCCACGCCCGACGCCCCGCCGTCGTCTGAGGCCGCCGGAGCGGCCCCGCTCGCCCCCTGCGGGCCTCCTCACCTGCCCGGCAGGTCCAGATCCGCCCGGACGATCTTGCCGACCGCGGGCCGGTCGAGGACGGTCCAGCAGGTGGCGAGCGCGGTGACGAGAATCAGCCCCCAGCCACTCTCGGAATCGGGCCCCGGCGGCACGAGGGTGCCGGGGGCCGGTGGGCGCCACTCCGTACGGATGTCGGCGACCTCGATACGGAGGGTGCCCGGCCGGGCCGACCCGGGCAATTTCAGCAGGCGCAATTCGAAGTCCCGGCCAGGCACCCGGCCGTGAGTCACGGCGTTGGCGGCGAGCTCCCCGACGATCAGCGCGACGGAGCCGGAGACCTCGCTCCCGTAGGGAAAGCCCCAGACGTCGAGCTGCTGGACGGCGAGGTACCGGGCGAGGCGGGCCCCGCGGCGGGTGGCGCTGAAGCGCTGGGTGAACATACCTACGGCGACGGTGGGTTGGGCTGACATGACGCCAACGGTGCTGGTCGGCGGGTTCGTACACCAGGGACTCAGCTCGTACTTCGGGACGTGTACGAGCTGAGTACGTGGACGGGTCGGGTAACAGCTCGTCACTATGGGTGACTTGTGGGGTCAGTACCAGTGATCGGGAGTACCCGGAATGGAAGACAGCAGCACCGACACCTACGACAGCGCCAAGCCCGAGCCGTCCGGCAGCCTGCGGACCTTCGGCGCCGTGGAGTGCATGACGCTCCGCAACGTAGAAGTACAGGTGATGCCGCTACACCGGGGCGTGCATCCAGGGCTGGACGGACCGATGCGATTGCTGGAGACCCCGGACAACCAGTGGTTCGGCTACTGCGAGGGGCAGGAAAGCAGCCAGTTCATCACCGACCCGCAGACGATCAGCACGCTCTACATGCGCTATGCGAAACTGCTTTCGCAGGCTCTCACCCCCGAAGACACCCGGGGTCTGCTGACGAGGATGCGAGGAGCGCCATGACGACCGCCACCGAACTGGCCTGGTTCAAAAGCAGTTACAGCAGCGGCGACGGCGACGACTGCGTAGAAGTCGCCCTCTCCTGGCGCAAGTCCAGCTACAGCGGCGACGATTCCGGCGACTGCATAGAAATCGCCGCCTGCCCCACCACCGTCCACATCCGCGACTCCAAGGACAAGAGCGGCCCGCAGCTCAGCGTCCCGGCCCGCGCCTGGGCGGCGTTCGTGGCGTACGCCGCCCAGGAGGCCTGACCGCGGACATCAGCCCGGCACCGGCCCCGTCGACCCCCGTACGACCAGTTCCGGCTGGAAGACGAACTCGGTGCGGCGGACGGGGTCCCGCTCGCCGCGGTCGCGGTCGTGGATCTCCTCGATCAGGGCGCCGACGGCCGCGGTCGCCATCGCGTGCACGGGCTGGCGGACGGTGGTCAGCGGCGGGTCGGTGAAGGCGATCAGCTGGGAGTCGTCGAAGCCGACGACGGAGAGGTCGCCGGGCACGTCCAGGCCGCGGCGGCGGGCCGCGCGGACGGCCCCCAGCGCCATCAGGTCGCTGCCGCAGACGATGCCGGTGCAGCCCTGGTCGAGCAGGGCGGCGGCCGCTGCGTCGCCGCCCTCGACGCTGAACAGGGTGTGCTGGACGCGCCGTTCGGCCTGCCCCCTCGACAGGCCGAACGACTCCCCCAGCGCCGCCACGAAGCCCTCGGCCTTGCGGCGGGACGGGACGTAGCGGACCGGGCCGACGGCGAGGCCGATCCGTTCGTGCCCCAGCTCGGCCAGGTGGCGCACCGCCATCCGGGCCGCCGCGCCGTCGTCGGGCGAGACGAACGGCGCGTCGATCCCCGGGTGGTACCCGTTGATCAGGACGTACGGCACGCCGCGGGCGGTCAGGCGGGCGTAGCGCGACGGATCCGCGCGGGTGTCGGCGTGCAGGCCGGAGAGGAACACGATGCCGGTGACGCCGCGTTCCTCCAGCTGCTCGACGAGTTCGTCCTCGGTGGCGCCGCCCGGCATCTGGGTGCACAGGACCGGGGTGTAGCCGTGGCCGGCCAGCGCTTGCTCGATGATCTGCGCGAACGCCGGGAAGATCGGGTTGGTCAGCTCGGGGATGACCAGCCCGACCAGGCCCGCGCTGCGGCGCCGTAAGCGGACCGGCCGCTCGTGGCCGAGTACGTCCAGCGCGGCGAGCACCCGCTGCCGGGTGCCCGCCGCCACGCCCGCCCGGCCGTTCAGGACCCGGCTCACGGTCGCCTCGCTGACGCCCGCCTGCGTGGCGACGTCCGACAGCCGGGGCGGGTGGTGCCGCGGAAGACCGGGCAGGGTCACTCCTCCCACCAGACGGTGGTGTCGGCGGGTAGTTCGACCTCGTCCGGGCCGGACGCGTCGAGCGGGCCGGAGGCGAGCAGCACACGGCCGGGCACGGAGATGCGGACCGGTTCCTCCGTGGTGTTGGCCGTGCAGACCAGGCCGCCGGGGCGGCGGAAGGCCAGCACGCCGGCGGGGGCGTCGAGCCATTCGACGGCCTCTCCGGCGCCGAGGCCGGGGTGGCTGCGCCGCAGGGAGAGCGCGGTGCGGTAGAGCTCCAGGGTGGAGGACGGGTCGCCGGTCTGCGCCTCGACGGTGAGCGGGGCCCAGTCGGCGGGCTGCGGCAGCCAGCTGCCGCCGGTCCCGAAGCCGTACGGGGGCGCGTCGCCGCTCCACGGCAGCGGCACCCGGCAGCCGTCGCGCAGCCCGTCCTGGCCGCTGTTGCGGAAGAAGGACGGGTCCTGGCGGACCTCGTCGGGCAGGTCGGTGACCTCGGGCAGGCCCAGTTCCTCGCCCTGGTAGACGTACGCGGAGCCGGGCAGCGCCAGCATCAGCAGGCTGGCGGCGCGGGCCCGGTCCGGGCCGCCGCCGAGCCGGGTGCGGTGGCGCACCACGTCGTGGTTGGACAGCACCCAGGTCGTGGGGGCGCCGACCGGGCGCATCGCGTCCAGCGAGGAGTCGATCGCCTCGCGCAGCGCCGCCGCGTCCCAACCGGTGTTCAGGTAGTGGAAGTTGAACGCCTGGTGGAGCTCGTCGGGGCGGAGGTACAGCGCGGTGCGTTCGGCGGTGGGCGTCCACGCCTCGGCGACCGCGATCCGCTCGCCCGGGTACTCGTCGAGGACGGTGCGCCAGGAGCGGTAGACGGCGTGCACACCGTCCTGGTCGAAGAAGGGCAGGGCCTGGTTGCCGAGGAGGGTGAGCTGCTCGGCGTGCCCCATGTCGGGCAGTCCCGGGGCCTTGACCAGGCCGTGGGCGACGTCCACCCGGAAGCCGTCCACCCCGAGGTCCAGCCAGAAGCGCAGGATGGAGCGGAACTCGTCCTGGACGGCGGGGTGGTCCCAGTTGAAGTCGGGCTGTTCGGGGGCGAAGAGGTGGAGGTACCACTCGCCGTCGGGGACCCGGGTCCAGGCGGGGCCGCCGAAGAGCGACTCCCAGTCGTTGGGCGGGAGTTCGCCGTTCTCGCCGCGGCCCTTGCGGAAGTGGAAGCGTTCCCGGGCCGTGGAGCCGGGGCCCTCGGCCAGCGCGCGGCGGAACCACACGTGCTGGTCGGAGCAGTGGTTGGGGACGATGTCGACGATGATGCGCAGGCCCAGGTCATGGGCGTCGCGGATGACCGCCTCGGCGTCGGCGAGGGTGCCGAACATCGGGTCGATGGCGCGGTAGTCGGCGACGTCGTACCCGGCGTCGGCCTGCGGCGAGGCGTAGAACGGGCTGAGCCAGACGGCGTCCACGCCCAGCTCCCGCAGATACGGCAGACGACCGCGGATGCCCGCCAGGTCACCCATGCCGTCACCGTTGCCGTCGGCGAAACTGCGCGGGTAGACCTGGTAGATCACCGCGTCCCGCCACCAGTCGGTGGCAGGGGTGGCCTGCTCAGAGGTGGCCTGCTCAGAGGTGGCCTGCTCAGGGGTGGCGTTGTGCTGGAGGGTCATCTCATCCCTTGGTGGTCCCGGCCGTGAGGCCGGCGACGAGGTGGCGTTGGGCGAAGGCGAAGACGAGTGCGGCCGGGACCGCGATGATCACGGCGGCGGCGGTCATCGAACCCCAGTCGTTGGTGTACTGGTTGACGAAGGTCTGCAGCCCGCCGACGAGGGTGAGGTTCTCCTCGCCGGTCATGAAGGCGGAGGCGTAGGCGACCTCGGCCCAGGCGGTGACGAAGGTGTAGAAGCCGGTGACGGCGAGGCCGGGGCGGGCCAGCGGCAGGACGAGCCGCCAGAAGGTGCCGAACGGGTTGAGGCCGTCGACCCGGCCGGACTCGTCGATCTCGACCGGGATGGTGTCGAAGTAGCCCTTCATCATCCAGGCGCAGAACGGGACGGCGATGGTGAGGTAGGTGATGACCAGGCCCGCGGGCTGGTTCAGCAGGCCCAGGGTCGCCATGAGGTTGTAGAGCGGCACGATGAGCACCGCGACCGGGAACATCTGGGTGATCAGCAGCAGCCACATCAGCGGGCGCATGCCGGGGAAGCGGAAGCGGCTGACGGCGTAGCCGGTGGTGGCGGCGATGAAGACACCGAGGACGGTGGTCAGCCCGACGATCACCACGGAGTTCTGGAACCAGGTCAGGAACTCGGTGTCGGCCAGTACGTGGGTGTAGTTGCCGAGGGTGAAGTGGCTGACGAGGCTGGTGGAGAAGGCGTCGTTCTTCGGTTTGAAGGACGTCACCAGCAGCCAGAGGGGCGGGAAGACGGCGATCACGGCGGCGAGGGCCAGACCGAGGTGCAGTCCGACGGACGCCGGGCGGGAACGCTCGTTGCGTTTGCGGGTCATGGCGGTGGTCACCACACCTCTCCCTGCTTGCGCAGCGCCCGGCGGTAGACGACCGCGACGGCGGAGAGCAGGATCAGGATCAGGACGCCCCAGGCCGCGGACTCGGAGAAGTTGCGCGGGCTGTCGACGAAGGAGAGCCGGTAGGCGTAGGTCACCAGGATCTCGGTGGCGTCGCCGGGGCCGCCCCGGGTCAGCAGGAAGATCACCGGGAACATGTTGAAGGTCCAGATGGTGGAGAGCAGGATCACGGTGCTGCTGACGGCGCGCAGTCCGGGCACGGTGATGTGCCGGAACCGCTGCCAGGCGTTGGCGCCGTCCATCTCCGCGGCCTCGTACAGCTCGGCGGGGATGGAGGTCAGGCCGCCGAGCAGCGCGACGAGCATGAAGGGCACGCCGAGCCAGACGTTGACGGCGACGACCGAGATCTTGGCCCAGGTGGGGTCGTTGAGCCAGGGCACGGCGTCGATGCCGCCGCCGGCCAGCAGCTTGTTGAGGATGCCGCTCTTCTCGTTGTAGAGCATCCGCCAGGTGAAGACGGAGATGAACGCGGGGATGGCCCAGGGCAGGATCAGCGCGAGGCGGTAGAAGGTCCGGCCGCGCAGCTTCCGGTTGAGCATGGTCGCCAGCGTCAGGCCGAGCAGGAAGGTGAGGCCGACGCAGGCGACGGTCCACACGACGGTCCAGCCGAGGCGGTCCCAGAAGACGCCGTCGGAGAGCACCGCCTTGTAGTTGTCCAGGCCGGTGAACTTGTAGGTGGCGGGGATGTGGTTGACGCCGATGTTGCGCTCGACGTTGGCCTCGTTGGCGTCGGTGAGCGAGAGGAAGACGCCGCGGGCCAGCGGGTAGCCGATGATCACCCCGATGACGAGCACCACCGGGGCGACCATCGTCCATGCGTACCAGTGGGTGCCGAAGGCCCGGCGCACCCGTACAGCAACGGTCACTTGTAGTCCTTGAGCAGCTTCCGGTAGGCGTCGCCGGTCGCCTTGGCGGCCTGCTCGGGCGTGGCGGCGCCGGTGAGCACCTTGTTCATCTGGACCTTGATCGGCTCGAAGAGGGAGTTGCCCTCGGCGATCCAGGGGCGCTGGACGGCGCCGTCGACGGCGGGCTTGAAGAACGTGACCATCTCGTTCTTCTTGACGGCCGGGACGTCGTATACGGACTTGCGGGTGGGCAGCAGGCTGAGCTTCTCGGTGGTCTGCTGCTGGACCTTGGCGGAGCTCATGTACTTGACGAAGGCGTAGGCGGCCCGGAGGTTCTTGCTGCCGGCGTAGACGGAGAGGTTCCAGCCGCCCTGCGGGGAGCCCTGGGCGGTGCTGCCGGCCGGGACGGGGGCGACGCCGAGGTTCTTCTTGTCCTTGAAGGCCTTGCCGGCGCGGGCGCCCTCGATGTCCCAGGGGCCGTCGATCGCCATCGCGACGCTGCCGTCCTTGAGAGCCTTGAGCTGGTTCTCCTGGCCGTCGGTGGCGTCGGTGATGGCGGCCTTGGAGTCGACCAGGTCCTTGATGGTCTTGAAGGCCTTGACGCCGGCGCCGTCGTCGATCTGGACGATCTTGTCGCGGGCGTCGACCATGTTGCCGCCCTCGCCGTAGAGGTAGGGCAGGAACCAGTAGGGGTCGTCACCGCGGAGGTAGAGGGCGGTGGCGCCGGTCTTGGCCTTGATCTTCTTGGCGGCGGTGGCAAGGTCGGCGAAGGACTTGGGGACCTCGACGCCGGCGTCCTTGAGGAGCTTCTTGTTGTAGAAGAGGCCCAGGGTGTCGATGACCTGGGGTGCGGCGTAGGTCTTGCCCTTGAACTTGGTGGAGCCGACGGCCTGCGGGAGGTAGTCGTCGGTCTTGTCGAGGGCGGGGGTGCCGTCGAGGGGGGCGAGGTAGCCGAGGTTGGCGAAGTCGGCGGTCCAGGCGACCTCGGTGCGCATCACGTCGGGGGCGCCGGAGTTGCCGCCGGCGGCGTTCTTGAACTTGGCGTTGGCATCGCCGAAGGGGACGTTCACATAGTTGACGTGGACCTTGGGGTGTTCCTTCTGGAAACCTTCGGCAAGCTTGCGGTAGGTCGCCTTCTCGGCGTCGTTGGAGGTGTCCCAGAAGGTGACGGTTCCCGACAGTTCGCCACCGCTGTCCGTGTTTCCTCCCTCGTCACCCCCACCGCACGCCGTCGCCGCCAGTGCCAGACCCGCTACCAGCGCGGTGGCGACCGCGCCCCGTATGCCACGCCGCATGTGAACTCCTTAGGGGAAATGCCTCAGATGGCGGTCAGGAACGTAACAGCGCTGCAAACAAACCGAAAGACCTTGCGGCAAATTGCTGCAAGACCTCTGGAAGGTATTGCAACGGGATGTCCGGAAAGGGACCCTGGAGAGGCCTTCGGCATCGTCACCCGGCGACCGCCCGAGCGTTGACTCCGTGAAGGCACACCCCATGCCTCGCGGCCCCGCCTCTCATGACTCTTGACCTCGACAGGGACGGCAGATGACCCAGGAGCTCACTTCCCCCAGCCCCGCCCCCCAGGCGCCCGGACCGGGCCGAGGTCCGGCCTGGTGGCGCGACGCCGTCATCTACCAGATCTACGTACGCTCCTTCGCCGACAGCGACGGCGACGGCATCGGCGACCTGCGCGGGGCCCGCGCGCGGCTGCCGTACCTCAAGGACCTCGGCGTGGACGCCGTCTGGCTCACGCCGTTCTACGCCTCGCCCCAGGCCGACGGGGGCTACGACGTCGCCGACTACCGCGCCGTCGACCCGCTCTTCGGCAGCCTCCAGGACGCCGACGACCTGATCCGCACCGCCCACGACCTGGGCCTGCGGGTGATCGTCGACATCGTCCCCAACCACACCTCCGACCGGCACCCGTGGTTCCGGGACCCCGAGCTCGCCCGGCAGCGGTACCTCTTCCGCCCCGGCCGCGGCAAGCACGGCGAACTCCCGCCCAACGACTGGGAGTCGGTCTTCGGCGGCCCGGCCTGGACCCGTACCGGACGCGGCGACTGGTATCTGCACCTCTTCGCCCCGGAACAGCCCGATCTGGACTGGGACAACCCGGACGTGCACGCCGAATTCGAGGCCATCCTGCGCTTCTGGCTCGACCTCGGCGTGGACGGCTTCCGGGTCGACGTCGCGCACGGCATGGTCAAGGCGCCCGGCCTGCCCGACATCGGCCACGGCCAGCAGGCCAAGCTGATCGGCAACCAGGTCCTGCCGTTCTTCGACCAGGACGGCGTGCACACCATCCACCGCGCCTGGCGCCGGCTGCTGGACCGATACGGCGAGGACCACGGCAAGCAGGTGATCGGCGTCGCCGAGGCCTGGGCCCCCACCCCCGAACGGCTGGCCCTCTACGTCCGCCCCGACGAACTGCACCAGGCGTTCAACTTCCAGTTCCTGAACACCCCTTGGCGGGCCGACGCGCTGCGCCGGGTCATCGACGCCTCGCTCGCCGCCACCACGTCGGTCGGCGCCCCCACGACCTGGGTGCTCTCCAACCACGACGTGGTACGGCACACCACCCGCCTCGGCGGCGGCCTCGCCCGTGCCCGCGCCGCCACCCTGCTGATGCTGGCCCTGCCCGGCTCCGCGTACCTCTACCAGGGCGAGGAACTGGGCCTTCCCGAGGTCACCGACCTGCCCGACGAGGCACGGCAGGACCCGGCGTTCTTCCGCGGCCACGCCTCCGGGACCAGCGGCCAGGACGGCTTCCGGGACGGCTGCCGGGTCCCGCTCCCCTGGTCCGGCGAGGCCCCGCCGTACGGCTTCGGGCCGGGCGGCAGCTGGCTGCCGCAGCCCGCCGACTGGCCCGCCCTGACCGTCGCCGCCCAGACCGGCGACCCGTCCTCCACCCTGGAGCTCTACCGCACCGCGCTCTCCCTGCGGCGGGAGCTGCCCGGACTGGGCGACGGGGAGATGCGCTGGCAGCCCGCCCCCGACGGGGTGCTCGCGATCGCCCGCCCCGGTGTGCTGTGCACCGTGAACACCCTCGGTCACGAGGTCGAGGTCCCGCTGCCGGGCGACCCGCTGCTGTCCAGCGCCCCGGTGGCCGTCAACGGCACGACGGCCGCACTGCCCGGTGACAGCTGCACCTGGTGGGCGACCCGGTGACAGCTGCACCCGGTGGGCAATCCGACAGCCGGACGGTAAGGTCCCACCCATGACCGCCCGGCTGGCAGATATCGCAGCACAGGCGGGTGTCAGCGAGGCCACCGTCAGCCGGGTTCTCAACGGGAAGCCCGGTGTCTCCGCCACCACCCGCCAGTCCGTGCTGGCCGCCCTCGACGTGCTGGGCTACGAACGCCCGGTGCGGCTGCGGCAGCGCAGTGCCGGGCTGGTCGGGCTGATCACGCCCGAGCTGGAGAACCCGATCTTCCCGGCGTTCGCCCAGGTCATCGGGCAGGCGCTGACCCGCCAGGGCTACACCCCGGTGCTCGCGACGCAGACCCCGGGCGGCTCGACGGAGGACGAGCTGACCGAGATGCTGGTCGACCGCGGGGTGGCCGGCATCATCTTCGTCTCCGGGCTGCACGCCGACACCTCCGCCGACATGCAGCGCTACGAGCAGCTGCGCGGCCAGGGCGTGCCGTTCGTGCTGATCAACGGCTTCTCCGACCAGGTGCAGGCGCCGTTCGTCTCCCCCGACGACCGGGCCGCGGTGGACCTGGCCGTCACCCACCTCGCCGCGCTGGGCCACCGCCGGATCGGGCTGGCGCTCGGCCCCAAGCGCTTCGTACCCGTCCAGCGCAAGATCGAGGGCTTCGTCCGTGCCATGCAGGAGCGACTGCAGATCGGCCCGGCCGAGGCGGAGCCGTACATCCAGCACTCCCTCTTCACCCTGGAGGGCGGGCAGGCCGCGGCGAGCGCGCTGATCGAGCGGGGCTCGACCGCGATCGTCTGCGCCAGCGACATGATGGCGCTCGGTGCGATCCGGGCGGCCCGGCAGCGCGGGCTGGACGTCCCGCGCGACATCTCCGTCGTCGGCTTCGACGACTCCCCGCTGATCGCCTTCACCGACCCGCCGCTGACCACGATCCGCCAGCCGGTGACGGCGATGGGGCAGGCGGCGGTGCGGGCGCTGCTGGAGGAGGTCGGCGGCACCCCGGCGCCGCACAGCGAGTTCGTCTTCCACCCCGAGCTGGTGGTCCGCGGCTCGACCGCGTCGGTCCCGAAGGCGGCCCGGATCCCCAAGCCGCTGCGAGCCACCTGACGGCCGTCTCGGGGCCCGCCTGAAGACCCCCGGCCCAGGGGCCGCCTGAGGGACCGTCTCAGGGACGGCCCTGAGAACGGCGGGGGTCACGCGTCCGCCTCAAGTGCCATACCACGGGTCGAATACCCGACCGAAGGATGATCGGCGACACACCCCTTTCTGGCAGACTGTCTGCCTATGGGTGATGCGCTGACGAGGACTCTGGACGGCCTGCCGACCACCCCGCCACCCAAGGGGGACCGAGCGGACCCGCCTGTGGAAGAGGGCCGACTGGCCCGCTTGCGTAGTCCTCGCGCACCCCGGCTCTGGTTCGAGATCCTGCTGATCGCGGTCAGCTACTGGATCTACTCGATGATCCGCAACGCGGTGCCGGAACAGAAGGCGAAGGCACTGCGGAACGCGGACTGGATCTGGCAGGCCGAGCACTCCCTCGGCATCGCCGTCGAGCACACCGTCAATCACGCGGTGAACTCGGTGACCTGGCTGATCGTGTCGATGAACTACTACTACGCGACGCTGCACTTCATCGTGACGATCGGCGTACTGGTCTGGCTCTACCGCTGGCACCCGGGCCGCTACGCCGCAGCCCGGCTGGCCCTGTTCGCCACCACCGGCGTCGCGCTGGTCGGCTACTACTTCTATCCGCTGGCGCCGCCCCGGCTGATGCCGGGCGGCGGCTTCATCGACACCCTCATCGACCACGGCACCTGGGGCTCGCTGGCGTCCGGCAGCCTCGCCTCGATGTCCAACCAGTACGCGGCCATGCCGTCGATGCACATCGGCTGGTCGCTGTGGTGCGGCATCACGATCGCGCTGCTCGCGAAGCCGGTGTGGGCCAAGGCGCTGGGTCTTCTCTACCCCAGCACCACGCTGCTGGTCATCGTCTCGACGGCCAATCACTTCTGGCTGGACGCGCTGGGTGGGGTGCTGTGCCTGGCCTTCGGCTTCGGACTCGCCGGCATCTGGTACGGGGCGCTGCCGCATCGGCTCACCCCCCACGTACTCGGCTGACCCGCCGCGGGGCGCTGCGGACGGGTCAGTAGAAGAGTCGCTCCACGACGCTCCGGGCGCGGCGGGTGATGCGGCGGTAGTCGTCGATCATCTCGCCGCTGCGGCCGGCGGCGTCACCCGTGCGGCCGTTGTCGGCGGGGCGGCGGCTGAGGCCGTCCTCGTAGCCGAGGTAGCGGCCGACCGCGGCCAGTTCGCGGCCGTCGACTGGGAACGTGTCGCCGGGACGGCCCCGTACGAGCATCACCGCGTTGCGGACCCGGGCCGCGAGCACCCACGCCTCGTCCAGTATCTGGGCGTCCTCCGTGGCGATCAGCCCTGCCGCGTGGGCGGCGGACAGCGCCTCGCGGGTGCGGGTGGTGCGCAGGCCGGGGACCTCCCAGCCGTGTTGCATCTGGAGCAGCTGGACCGTCCACTCGACGTCGCTCAGGCCACCGCGGCCCAGCTTGGCGTGGGTGGTGGGGTCCGCGCCGCGGGGCAGTCGTTCGGACTCCATCCGGGCCTTGAGCTTGCGGATCTCGCGCACCGCCTCGTCGCCCAGGCCCTCGACCGGGTAGCGCAGCGGGTCGATCAGCTCGATGAAGCGCCGGCCCAGGTCGGCGTCGCCGGCGACCGGTTCGGCGCGCAGCAGCGCCTGGGCCTCCCACACCAGCGACCAGCGCCGGTAGTAGGCCGCGTACGAGGCGAGGGTGCGCACCAGCGGGCCGGTCCGGCCCTCCGGGCGGAGGTCCGCGTCGATGAGCAACGGCGGGTCGGAGGACGGGAGTTGGAGCAGCCTGCGCATCTCGTTGGCGACCGCGTGGGCGGCCTTGGCGGCCTCCTGCTCGTCGGCGCCCTCGCGGGGTTCGTGGACGAAGAGGACATCGGCGTCCGAGCCGTAGCTCAGCTCGTGGCCGCCGAAGCGGCCCATGCCGATCACCGCGAAGCGGGTGGGCAGGGTGTCGCCCCACTGCTCGCGGACCGCGGCGCGCAGCGCACCGGCGATGGTGGCGGCGTTGAGGTCAAAGAGCGCGGAGCCGACCGCGTCGACGGAATGGCCGTGGTCGGTGTCGGCGGGGCTGAACTCCGTGCCGTACGCGCCGATCACGTCGGACGCGGCGGTGCGGAACATCTCCCGGCGGCGCACCCCGCGGGCCGCCGCGACCGCCGCCTCCGCACCGTCCGCGCGGCCGACCGCGGCCAGTACCTCCTGTTCCAGGGCGGCGCGGCTGCGCGGCTGGAGGCCGTCCGGGGCGCCGAGGAGGGCCACCGCCTCGGGGGCGCGGAGGAGGAGGTCGGGGGCGAGGCGGCCGGCCGAGAGCACCCGGGCGAGGTTCTCGGCGGCCGCGCCCTCGTCGCGCAGCAGCCGGAGGTACCAGGGGGTCTTGCCGAGCGCGTCGGAGACCTTGCGGAAGTTGAGCAGTCCGGCGTCCGGGTCGGCGGAGTCCGCGAACCAGGCGAGCAGCACCGGGAGCAGGGTCCGCTGGATGGCGGCCTTACGGGTCACGCCGGACGCCAGGGCCTCCAGGTGGCGCAGCGCGGCCACCGGGTCGGCGTAGCCCAGCGCTTCGAGGCGGTGACCGGCGGCCTTGGCCGACAGCCGGGCCTCGCCGGGCTCCAGATGGGCGACGGCATCGAGCAGGGGGCGGTAGAAGAGCTTCTCATGCAGTCGGCGCACTTCTCTAGCGTGCCACTTCCACTCCCTGCGGAGGGTGTCAACCGGCTCGGTCCGCAGTCCCAACGACCGTGCGAGACGCCGCAGTTCGGCCTCGTCCTCGGGCATCAGGTGGGTGCGGCGCAGGCGGATGAGCTGGATGCGGTGTTCGAGGGTGCGCAGGAAGCGGTAGGCGGCGTCGAGGGCGGCGGCGTCCTGACGTCCCACATAGCCGCCGGCCGCGAGGGCGGCCAGGGCGTCCAGGGTGGTGGCGCTGCGGAGGGTGGCGTCGCTGCGGCCGTGCACCAACTGGAGGAGCTGGACGGCGAATTCGACGTCGCGCAGACCGCCGGGGCCGAGCTTGAGTTCGCGCTCGACCTGCGCGGCGGGGATGTTCTCGACGACCCGGCGGCGCATCTGGCGGACGTCGGAGACGAAGTTCTCCCGTTCGGCCACCGCCCACACCATGGGGGCGAGCGCGTCGACGTACTCCTGGCCCAGGCCGAGGTCGCCGGCCATCGGGCGGGCCTTGAGGAGGGCCTGGAACTCCCAGGTCTTGGCCCAGCGCTGGTAGTAGGCGAGGTGGCTGCTGAGGGTGCGCACCAGCGGGCCGTTGCGGCCCTCGGGGCGGAGGTTGGCGTCGACCGGCCAGATGGTGCCCTCGACGGTGTTGTCCGAGCACAGCTGCATCATCCGGGCGGCGAGCCGGGTGGCGGCCTGCAGGGCCTTGGCCTCGTCGACGCCGTCCTTGGCCTCGGCGACGAAGATGACGTCGACGTCGGAGACGTAGTTCAGCTCCCGGCCGCCGCACTTGCCCATGCCGATGACGGCCAGCCGGCACACCGCGGCGTCGCCGGGTGCCTCTTCGTAGGAGATCTGCAGGGCGGCGCGGACGGTGGCGGTGGCCAGGTCGGCGAGTTCCGCCGCGGCCTCGGCGACGTCGGTCGTGCCGCACACGTCGCGGGCGGCGATGCCGAGCAGGCACCGGCGGTAGGCGGCGCGCAGCGCGTCCGCGCGGGGCCGGCCGGCGCCCTCCTCGCCCCAGATGCCCTCGGCGAGGGCCTGCTCGAACTCGGGGGTGGTCGGGTGCAGATCGACCGATTCGTAGGTGACCAGCGACCGCCAGTCGCCGGGGTGGCGGGCGAGGTGGTCGGCGAGCGCCTCGGAGGCGCCCAGCACGCCCAGCAGCCGGTCGCGCAGCGGCTTCGCGGCGACGAGGGTGGTCAGCAGCGCCTGCTGCTCGTCCTCCGGCAGCGCCTCCACCAGCCGGACCAGGCCGCGCAGGGCGAGGTCCGGGTCGGCGGTGGCGCCGAACGCCTCCAGGAGGACCGAGTCGTCGCGGACGGCGGCGAGTTCGGGGGCGTCGAGCAGCTCCCCGGCCGCCGAGGGGTCGGTGAACCCGTGTCTCAGCAGCCGGCCGAAGGTGCTGCTCCGCCGTCCCTGCGGAGCGGGTAGTGCCATGGTCCAGCCTCTCGGTGGCGCGGTGGCTCAGAGCACGGGCAGCATCTTGCGCAGCTCGAAGGCGGTGACCTCCGAGCGGTACTCCTCCCACTCCTGCTTCTTGTTGCGGAGGAAGAAGTCGAAGACGTGCTCGCCGAGGGTTTCGGCGACCAGCTCGCTGCGCTCCATGAGCTCGATGGCCTCGCCGAGGTTCTGCGGCAGCGGCTCGATGCCCATCGCCCGGCGCTCGGAGTCGGTCAGCGCCCAGACGTCGTCGTCGGCGCCGGCCGGCAGCTCGTAGCCCTCCTCGATGCCCTTGAGGCCGGCGGCGAGCAGCACGGCGTAGGTGAGGTAGGGGTTGGCGCCGGAGTCGATCGAGCGGACCTCGACCCGGGTGGAGCCCATCTTGCCGGGCTTGTACATCGGGACGCGGATCAGCGCGGAGCGGTTGTTGTGACCCCAGCAGATGTACGAGGGGGCCTCGCCGCCGGCGCCGGCGGTGCGGTTGGTGCCGCCCCAGATGCGCTTGTAGGAGTTGACCCACTGGTTGGTGACGGCGGAGATCTCGCCGGCGTGCTTGAGCAGTCCGGCGATGAACGAGCGGCCCACCTTGGAGAGTTGGTACTCCGCACCGGATTCGTGGAAGGCGTTGCGGTCGCCTTCGAAGAGGGAGAGGTGGGTGTGCATGCCGGAGCCGGGGTACTCCGAGAACGGCTTGGGCATGAACGTCGCCTGGACGCCCTGCTCCAGCGCGACCTGCTTCATGACCAGCCGGAACGTCATGATGTTGTCGGCGGTGGAGAGCGCGTCGGCGTACCGCAGGTCGATCTCCTGCTGGCCGGGGGCGCCCTCGTGGTGGCTGAACTCCACCGAGATGCCCATCGACTCCAGCATCGTGATCGCCTGGCGGCGGAAGTCCATGCCGACGTTCTGCGGGGTGTGGTCGAAGTAGCCGGAGGAGTCGCCGGGGATCGGCCGGGAGCCGTCCACGGGCTTGTCCTTGAGCAGGAAGAACTCGATCTCGGGGTGGGTGTAGAAGGTGAACCCGAGGTCGGAGGTCTTCGCCAGGATCCGCTTGAGCACGTACCGGGGGTCGGCGTACGAGGGCGAGCCGTCCGGCATCAGGATGTCGCAGAACATCCGGGCGGTGCCGGGGGCCTCGGCGCGCCAGGGCAGGATCTGGAAGGTGCCGGGGTCCGGCTTGGCGATCATGTCGGATTCGTACACCCGGGCGAACCCCTCGATGGCCGACCCGTCGAAACCGATGCCCTCGTCAAAGGCCTGCTCCAGCTCGGCGGGCGCCACCGCCACCGACTTCAGGAATCCGAGCACATCGGTGAACCACAGCCGGACGAAGCGGATGTCGCGCTCTTCCAGCGTCCGGAGCACAAACTCCTGCTGCTTGTCCATGGGTCACCAATCCTTGCAGGTCAATCGGCCTGTCCACATACGTCGAACGACGTGCGTGGCAACCAGTATCACGTGAGGGGGTTACCGTCACATTACGCACCCTTGGCCTGAACCAGAACCGCTGACCCGTAACCCCCGCCCCGCTTCCTTCCCGCATCCTTTCCCGCAGCGAGCAAGCTCAGCGCAGCCGGCGGCGGCAATCGGGCCGCTTGGTCCAGTCTTGAAGCCGCCCTGAGGGGCCGTTGACCAGCCGTTGAGCGGGCCGTTCCGCACCGGTCGCCGAGGGTTTCGGGTGGTGAGCGAGGGGTGATCGGGCGGGGAGGGGCCGCGGGGGGTTACGGGAGCGGGGTGGCGTCCCGGCCGGTGCCGGTGAGGTCCAGCACCGCGTGGGCCACGGATTCCGGGACGTCGGCCATCACCAGGTGACCCGCGGGCGCGGCGACCGCGAACCGCCCGCCGAGTTCGGCGGCGAGCGCCCGCTGCCGCTCCAGCCAGCGCAGCCGGCCGGCGGTCTCGCTGCCGTCGTAGGCCGCCAGGACCGTCACCGGGGCGGACGGCATCGGGCGGTCCCGGCGCAGCGCGGCGAGTTCGGCGGCCTGGTAGGGGTAGGTGGCGTTCTCCAGGACACAGGCCCGGGCGACCCGGCTGGTGCGGTAGCCGGCCCGCTCCCAGGGGTGCGGCGGATGGCTGCCGACCGTCGAGGCGCGGCCCACCAGACGGCGGGCGGCCGGACCCAGGGCGCGCGGCAGACCGGCCGCGGACAGCACCCCGGCCACCCCGCCCGCCCAGGCCGTCCACACCGCCCGCGGCAGCCGGGGCCGCGGGTCCTCCTCGATGCTGCCGTCGACGAGGACGACTCCAGCGCAGCGGTGCGGGTGCAGCCGGGCGAACGCCTCGGCGTGGAAACCGGCGAGGGAGTGGCCGACGACGGTGGCCGGGCCGCCGTGGCCGAGCGCGTCGAGGAGGCCGGCGATCCGGTCCGCCTCGGCGGACAGGGTGGGCGGCGCGGGGGCCTGGGCGCTGAGTCCGAGGCCGGGGCGGTCGAAGCGGACGACGGTGCGGTACGGGGCGAGCAGCGCGGCGACCGCGTCCCAGTCGAACCACGCCATGCCGAGGCCGCCGCTGAGCACACAGAGCGGGCCGGTGCCCTCCGTCACGACGTGCAGCGGCACCCCGTCGACGCGTACGAACCGGCCAGGGGTGGGGAGGCGGTGGCTGCTCATCGGTGGGGGATCTCCTTCACCTCGGTGACGGGTTCGGTGCGGGCCTTCGCCTCGGTGACGGGTTCCGTACGGGCCTTCGCCTCGGTGACGGGTTCCGTACGGGCCGCCCGGTCCGGTCGGGCCACGCGGAGGGCGAGCAGCACCAGGTAGAGGGCGACCAGCAGGACCTGGAGCCGCTGGCCGGCGCCGAGGGCCCAGGTGCCGCGGCCCGCGGAGAAGGCCGCAACGGAGGCCAGCGTCCAGCAGGTGGCGGCCAGTTCGGCCAGCACCAGCGGGGGTCCGTAGCGGGCGAGCGGCGACCGGCGGTCGTGGCGCCGGGCGGCGAGGGTCAGCAGGACCAGGGCGGCGAGGGCGCCGAGCATCGCGCAGGTGCTGCTGACCGCGTGCGCGGTGTGGGTGGCCGGCACCAGGCCGGCGGTCTCCCGGGCGGCGCAGACCGGATCGCTGGTCGGGGCGCAGCTCAGCGGGAGCCGGGAGTCGACGGCGGTGGCGGCGCCGAAGACGGCGAGCGCGATCCGGCCGGCACGCCCTGCCCGGTCGGCCGCCCGGGCGGGGCGTGCCGTCGCGGGCGGCGTCACCGCCGTCGCCGGGCCCGTGACCGCCGTCGTCGCCGGGCCCGTCACCGCCGTCGTCGCCGGGCCCGTGACCGCCGTCGTCGTCGGCGCGGTCAGCGCGCCGGCCAGTACCAGCAGCCCGGCGGCCAGGTCCGTGGCACGGAAGAGGCCGCCGAGCGGCTGGTCGGCGGCGGCGAGTTCGCTGACGTAGGCCCGTACCGGATCGAGGCCGGTGGTGAGCACCAGCTCCAGGACCCAGGCGGTGTACGCGGCGGCGCCGAGCAGCAGCAGGGCGGCGGCCACCCGGCGGCGGCCCGCGGCGGCGGAGGCGGGGCGACGGGTACCGGTCACGGACATCCAGGTGCTCGGGCGGATCCGGCCGGCCGTAGGGGAGGTCCCCGGCCGCGCCGGAGGTGCCCCGGGGCCCGCCGGTGGGGGCGGGAAGGCCAAGGATAGGCGGGCGACGCCCCGTTCGGCGGCGCTCCGGTGGAGGGCGATACCCCTCGGGGGTAGGGTGCGAACCGGCGGCCCCCTCCGGTGTCCGTCGTCCTCGTCGGGAGGTCCGCGATGCGCGCACAGGGCACGGCCGCCGCCGCGTGGTGCGGCCCGCTGCCGTGGTGCACGGGGACGGTACGCGCGGGTCTGCTGCCCGGCCGGTGGCCGATATCCGCGCCACCGCGTCAGATACTCCCCGCCTCCTCGTCGGTGCCGCGCGCCCGGTAGCGCGCCCCGCCGCCGACGTTCCCGGGAGTCCGCGGCGGAGCCCCGCCAGCCGACCCGCAGCCGATCTTGCTCACACCGACACCGTTTCGAGGTGCTCTCTTCCATGCGCGATTCGCAGCGCCCTGCCCTGCACGATGACCCGACCGGTGGCCCGTCGGAAGACCCGGCGGACGTACGGCCGGAAGGCCGGTCCGAGGTGCCGGGTGATGCCCGGCCCGCCATTCCGCGGACGCCCTCGCGGCGCGCCCTGCTCGGTGCGGGGGCCGCGGTCGCCGGCAGCGGGCTGCTCGCCGCCTGCGGTGCGTCGGACGGCGGATCCGGCCCGGACGTGAAGGCCGGTCTGCTCGGCTCCCACCCCGCCCGCCGGCCCCACGAGTCCCACGGCTCGCACGGCTCCCACGGCGCGGCCCCGCACAGCAGCCCCGAGGACCAGGGCCGGCACGGCTCCCGCCACTCCCACGGCACGCATGACCACCATGGCTCCCACGGCACTCATGGCTCCCACGGCCATGCCGGCGGTGGCCCCGGTGGGAAGCCCCCTCGGGGCTATGTCACCCCGGACGGCGCCGAGGTGGCCGAGTGCGAACGGCGGCGCGGCTCGGGAGGACCCGTACGGCACTTCACCCTGACCGCCGCACCGACCCGGCTGGAACTGGGCGGCGGCCGGACCGTCCGGACCTGGGCGTACGGCGATGAGCTGCCGGGCAAGGAGATCCGGGTCACCGCGGGCGAGCGGATCGCGCTGACCCTCCGCAACCACCTGTCGCAGTCCACCACCCTCCACTGGCACGGGCTGCACGTGCGCAACGACATGGACGGCGTCCCGGACCTCACCCAGCGGGCCGTCCGGCCCGGCGGCTCCTTCGACTACCACTTCAAGGTCACCGAGCCCGGTACGCACTGGGTGCATCCGCACGTCGGCGTGCAGCTGGACCGCGGGCTGTACGCGCCGCTGATCGTCGAGGACCCCCGGGAGCCGCTCTCGTACGACCGGGAGTGGGTGGTCCTGATCGACGACTGGATCGACGGGATCGACGGCCGCACCCCGGACGCGGTGCTGGCCGGGTTCCTGCAGCGCGCGGGCCGGCACGGCGGCATGGGCCACATGGGCGGCATGGGCATGGGCATGGGCATGGGTGACGACGGGAAGGGCGGCGGCGGGACCGCATCCCGCCGCGGGCGCGACGGCCACGGACACGGCCACGACGAGCACGACGAGCACGACGGTGACAGTCGCCGGCACCGCCGCGGCAAGGGCGACCGCGAGCGCCACCACGGGCACGGTTCGTCACGGCGGCCGTTCGGCGGGCGCCGGCGGCTCTGGGGCGACCCGGGCTCGGTGGACCATCCGCTGCACCTCATCAACGGCCGTACCGCCCGGCATCCGCACACCTTCCGCGCCCGGCCCGGCGACCGGATCCGGATCCGGCTCATCAACGCGGCCGGGGACACCTCGTACCGGGTCGCGCTCGGCGGCCACCGGATGACCGTGACCCACACCGACGGCTTCCCCGTACGGCACCACACGACGGACGCGCTGCTGCTCGGCGTGGGCGAGCGCTACGACGTCCTGGTCACCGTCGGCGACGGCGCCTTCCCGCTGACGGCGCTCGCCGAGGGCAAGCGGAACCGGTCCGCGCTGGCGGTGCTGCGGACCGGGAGCGGCGCGGCGCCCGGCCCGTCCGACCGGCCCGACGAGCTGCGCGGCAGGCTGATGACCGCGGACCGCCTCAAGGCGGCCGCCTCCGCACGGCTTGCCGCGCGCCGCCCCGACCGCGTCATCGACATGACCCTCACCGGCAACATGGCCCGGTACAACTGGGCGATCAACGGCCGGCCGTACAGTCCGTACCAGCGCTATCCGGTGCGGGCCGGTGAGCGGGTGCGGATCGTCTTCCGCAACCACACCCGGATGTGGCATCCGATGCATCTGCACGGGCACCACTTCGCGCTGCCGCACGGCGGGCCCCGGAAGGACACCGTGATCATGCTGCCGGGGCGGCGGCTCGCGGTCGATTTCGACGCCGACAACCCGGGGCTGTGGATGGTCCACTGCCACAACATCTACCACTCGGAGTCGGGGATGATGACGATCCTGGGCTACCGCTCGTAGGGCGACGGACGGGCGGCCGGCGCCCTCCCCGGACGCCGGCCGGGGCCCGGCCTTCCGCCTCTCCCCCACATTGCGTCAGAGAGACGATTACACTGGCGGGGTGCCTCAACTCCGCCTCGCCCTCAATCAGATCGATTCCTGCGTCGGCGACCTCGCGCAGAACGCCGAGACGATCGTGCGCTGGACCCGGCACGCCGCCGACCAGGGCGCCCATCTCGTCGCGTTCCCCGAGATGGCGCTCACTGGCTATCCCGTGGAGGACCTGGCGCTGCGCCCGTCGTTCGTCGAGGCGAGCCGGGCCGCGCTGCGGGCGCTGGCCGCCCGGCTGGCCGACGAAGGACTGGCCGAACTCCCCGTCGTCGTCGGCTATCTCGACCGCTGCGAGCAGGACCGGCCGCGCTACGGACGCCCGGCCGGCGCCCCGCAGAACGCCGCCGCGGTGCTGCACCGCGGCACGGTCGCGCTCTCCTTCGCCAAGCACCACCTGCCCAACTACGGCGTCTTCGACGAGTTCCGCTACTTCGTTCCCGGCGACACGCTGCCGGTCGTCCGGCTGCACGGCATCGACATCGCGCTGGCCATCTGCGAGGACCTGTGGCAGGACGGCGGCCGGGTGCCGGCGGCCCGCAGTGCGGGGGCCGGGCTGCTGCTGTCCATCAACGCCTCCCCCTACGAGCGGGACAAGGACGACACCCGGCTGGAGCTGGTCCGCAAGCGGGCGCAGGAGGCCGGCTGCACCACGGCCTACCTCGCGATGATCGGCGCCCAGGACGAGCTGGTCTTCGACGGCGACTCGATCGTGGTGGACAAGGACGGCGGGGTGATCGCGCGGGCGCCGCAGTTCGCCGAGGGCTGTGTGCTGGTCGATCTGGACCTGCCCGCGGCGGCCCCGGAGCCGCCGGCCGGCGTGCTGGACGACGGGCTGCGCGTGGACCACCTGGTGCTCTCCGCCGACCCGCTGCCGGCGTACCCGCCCGAGAGCCCCGGCGGGGAGGCCGAACGCCTCGTCGACCTGGAGGAGATCTACACCGCACTGGTCGTCGGCCTGCGCGCGTACGTCGCCAAGAACGGCTTCCGCAGCGTGGTGGTCGGCCTCTCCGGGGGCATCGACTCGGCGCTCGTCGCCACGATCGCCTGTGACGCACTGGGCGCCGCGCACGTGCACGCGGTGGCGATGCCGTCGCGCTACTCCTCCGAGCACTCGCTCACCGACGCGGCCGAACTCGCCCGCCGGACCGGCCTGGCGTTCCGTACGGTCCCGATCGGGCCGATGTTCGACGCCTACATGGACTCGCTCGGCCTCACCGGTCTCGCGGAGGAGAACCTCCAGTCCCGGCTGCGCGGCACGACCCTGATGGCGATCTCCAACCAGGAGGGCCACCTGGTCCTCGCCCCCGGCAACAAGTCCGAGCTGGCGTGCGGCTATTCGACGCTCTACGGGGACTCGGTGGGAGGCTACGGCCCCATCAAGGACGTCTACAAATCCGTGGTCTACGAGCTGGCCCGCTGGCGCAACCAGGCCGCCGCGGACCGCGGCCAGACCCCGCCGATCCCGGAGCACACCCTCACCAAGCCGCCGAGCGCGGAGCTCCGCCCCGGCCAGGTCGACACCGACTCGCTGCCCGACTACGGCGTCCTGGACCGGATCCTGGAGCTCTACGTCGACCGGGACCGCGGCCACGCCGACATCGTCGCCCAGGGCTATGACGCCGCGCTGGTCACCCGCGTGCTGCGGATGGTGGACCACGCCGAGTACAAGCGCCGGCAGTACCCGCCGGGCCCCAAGATCTCCGCCAAGGGCTTCGGCAAGGACCGCCGGCTGCCGATCACCAACCACTGGCGCGAGGGCCGCTGAGGGCGCTCGCTGCCGCCGATCGGCTCCGCCGGCCGGTCAGGACCCGCCGCCGGTCCGGGCGCCCGCGTCGGCCGGGGCCGGGGCGTCGTCGCTGCGGGCCACGATGCGCGAGGGATCGTGCGGGGCCCGGTCCAGCAGGCCGGCGGTCACCGCGACGGCCAGGCCGAGGGCGGCCAGGACGGCGCCGACCAGGGCCGGGGAGGTCCAGCCCCAGCCGGCCGCGAGGGCCAGCCCGCCGACCCAGGCGCCGCCCGCGTTGGCGAGGTTGAAGGCGGACTGGTTGGAGGCGGCGGCCAGGGTGGGCGCCTGGTGGGCCTTGTTCATGACCAGCATCTGGAGGGGTGTGGTGGTCAGGAAGCCGACCGCGCCGACGAGGACGACGGTGGCCATGGCGGCCCACGCCACCGGGGCGGTGAAGTGCAGGGCCGCCAGGACCAGGGCCAGCGCCGCCAGGGAGCCGTAGAGGGTGGGGCGCAGGGCGCGGTCGGTGAGCGGGCCGGCGGCGAGCGCGCCGAGGGTCATGCCGATGCCGAAGAGGGCGAGCACGAGCGGGACCGTGCTCTCGGCGAGGCCGGTGACCTCGGTCATCATCGACGCCAGGTAGCTGTAGACGGCGAAGATGCCGGCGAAGCCGAAGACCGTGGTCAGCAGGCCGAGGAGCACCTGGCGGTTGCCGAGCGCGCGCAGTTCGCCGGCCAGGCCGGTGCGCGCCTCGGCGGGCAGCGGCGGGATCAGCCGGGCCAGCGCGGCCATGGCGAGCAGGCCGATGGCGGCCACGATGAGGAAGGTGGCGCGCCAGCCGAGCCGCTGGCCGAGGAGGGTGGCGGCGGGCACGCCGACGATGTTGGCGATGGTCAGGCCGAGGAACATGGTGGCCACGGCACGGGCCTGGCGGCCCTCGCGCACGAGCCGGGCGGCGACCACCGCGCCGACGCCGAAGAAGGCGCCGTGCGGAAGGCCGGCCAGCAGCCGGCCGGCGATCAGCAGCCCGAAGTTCGGGGCCAGGGCGGAGGCCAGGTTGCCGACCGTGAAGACGGCCATGAGCAGGACGAGCATCCGTTTGCGCGGGATGCGGGACCCGAGGGCGGTCAGCAGCGGGGCGCCGATGACGACGCCGAGGGCGTAGGCGGAGACGAGGTAGCCGGCGGTGGGCACCGAGGTGCCCAGGTCGTCCGCGACGTTGGGCAGCAGGCCCATCATCACGAATTCCGTGGTGCCGATACCGAAGGCCGAGATCGCAAGGGCGAGCAGAGCCAAGGGCATGGGAGACCTTTCGGGACGCGTTCCGTACGTGCGGGGAGCGGGAGACGTGGCCGTGCGTCCTGCCTTGGCCGGCAGGACGCACGGGACTCCTACGTTCTCTTAAGTTCGCTTACGGAACAAAGTCTCCCGGGTCCAGTATTCCAGCGGGGGAACGGGACGTTACGGGGCTGCGTCCGGCCGTCACACCTTGACCGAGGCCGCGACCGGGAGGTGGTCACTGCCGGTCGAGGGCATCACCCATGCCTTGACCGGGTCCATGCCCTTCATCATGATCTGGTCGATCCGTGCCATCGGGAAGCCGGCCGGCCAGCTGAAGCCGAAGCCGTCGCCGGCGGCGCCCTGGGCGGAGCGCATCTGCGAGGTGACCGGGGCCAGCGAACGGTCGTTCATGGTGCCGTTGAGGTCGCCGAGCAGCATGACCTTCTTGACCGGGTCGGCGGCGATCGCCTCACCCAGCGCCTCGGCGCTGCCGTCGCGCTGGTTGGCGGTGAAGCCGGCCTCGACCTTGACCCGGACCGACGGCAGGTGGGCGACGTAGACGCCGAACCGCTGGCCGTCGGCGGCGGTGACGGTGGCGCGCAGCGCGCGGGTCCAGCCCATCTTGATGTCCACCGGCCCGGCGTCGCTCAGCGGCAGCTTGCTCCACAGGCCGACCGTGCCCTGCACGGTGTGGTACGGGTACGCCTTCGCCAGCCCCTTTTGGTACGTGGGCAGGGCGTTGCCGGTCAGCTCCTCCAGGGCGACGACGTCCGCGCCGGAGTGCACGATGTCCCGGGCGGTGGCCGCCGGGTCGGGGTTGTCGGCGTTGACGTTGTGCGTGACGACGGTGACGTTGCCGCCGGTGCCGGCCTTGTCCGTGAGCTGGCCGCCGAAGAGGTTGACCCAGACGAAGGCCGGCAGGACCAGCGCGACCAGGGCGGTCGCGGAGCGGCGCAGGACCGCGGCGAGCAGCAGCAGCGGGATGCCGAGGCCGACCCACGGCAGGAAGGTCTCCAGCAGGCTGCCCAGGTTTCCGACGTCGTTGGGGATCCGGGCGTGCAGAATCATCAGCAGTCCGAGCACGACGGCCAGCACCGCGAGCACAATGCCGCGCCGCCACATCCCCTCCGGACGCCACCAGTCCCGCAGGCGTCCGGCCCGGGAACCGGCCCCTTCGGGCCCCCGCCCCTGCTCCGGCTCCGTCATGTATGCCTGCGCCATTCCGCTGTCCTCACTGCCTTGCTCCGGTGCTGTCACCCGTGATCACCGACCCTAGGTGATGGCCGTAATGCGGTTTCTTAGATTCGCGCCGGGCCGTGCCGCGCGCTCTTCGGAGGAAAGGACGGTGGTGTCGCGGGCCGGGGTTCCGGTCCTGGGGTCCGTGACAACGGCTGTGACAGAACGGGCACGGTCCGGTCATATGGCGCCGGGTACCGGGACCCGAACGGCCCTGGGGACGACACCAGCGGGGCACCGGGCGCTCAGCCCGCCGCGGCCTGCGGGCGGGGCCGTACGCCGTCGAGGACCGTGTCGACGATGTCCTCGGCCAGCCCCTCGGGGAGGTCCTGCCACTGGTGGAGGACGGCCCGGGACAGCATCGGGCCGACGAAGAGGTCGGCGAGGGTGTCGACGGGGCGGTCGGTGCGGATCTCCCCGTTGGCCATACCGCGGCGGAGCACGGCCAGCAGCGCCTCGTTGCGGGCCCGGACGACCGTGCGGTGGTACTCGTCCCACAGCTGCGGGTGCGCCCGGACGTGGCTGACGACGGTGCGCAGCAGCGCCGAGTCCCGTTTGGCCAGGCCGCGGCGGCGGAGGAACTCCAGCAGACAGACCAGGTCGTCGCGGACCGAGTCGCCGTGCAGCGGCGGGAGCGGGGCGTCCAGGGACCGCATGACGTCCAGCATCAGGGCGTCCTTGCCGGGCCAGCGGCGGTAGACCGTGGCCTTGCCGACGCCGGCCTCGCGGGCGATCCCCTCCATGGACAGGTCGCCTATGGACGCTCCGTTCTCGATCAGGCGGAGCACGGCCTCGATGATGGCGGAATCGGCCGCGGCACTGCGCGGCCGGCCGCGACGCTCCGGGGCCACCGGGCCCGGCCCCGTCCCGGTCGCCGCCTCGGCGTCCCGTGCCGCCCGGCTCATCGCGCTGCGCCCGCCTTCCGTTCGTCGTGCGGCTCCGCGGACTGCGGCGCCGGTCCCATTTTGCCCGGCAGGAAGGCCAGCACGACCAGGGCGCCGACGGCCGAGACGGTGGCCGAACCGAGGGCGGTGACGTGCATGGCGTGGATGAAGGCGTCGTTCGCGGCGGTGACCAGCGGCCGGCCCGGAGCGCCCATCCGGTCCGCGAGGCCGAGGGTGGCCTCGATCGACTCACCGGCCGCGTGCCGGGCGCCGGCCGACAGTCCGGGCACGGCGTCGAGGACGCCCTGGATGCGGTTCCGGTAGCTCGTGGAGAGCAGCGAGCCGAGCACGGCGACGCCGAGGGTGCCGCCGACCTGCCGGAAGACGTTGTTCAGCGCCGAGCCGGAACCGGCCTTCTCACGGGGCAGCGACTGCATGATCGAGACGGTGACCGGCGGCATGATGTGCGCCATGCCGGCGCCCTGCAGGAAGAACAGCGCCTCCATGACCCAGATCGGGGTCTCGGTGTCGAGCAGCAGCAGGCCCAGCATGGTGTCGGCCACCACGAACATGCTGAACGTGCACACCGCGCGGGCGCCGTAGCGGTCCACGGCCAGCCGGGCCCGCGGCGCGAAGACCAACTGGGCGGCGGCCAGCGGCAGGAGCAGCAGGCCGGCCTGGAGCGGGGTGAAGCCGCGCACGCTCTGCACGTAGAAGACGATGAAGAACGTGACGCCCATCAGGGAGAAGAAGACCAGGGCGATGGCGGCGATCGCGGCGGAGAACGCGGGCTTGCGGAAGTAGTTGATGTCGATGGACGGGTGGTCGCTGCGCTTCTGGTGCACCACGAAACCGGCGAGCACCACCAGGCCGGCCGCGACCGTGCCCATCACCTGCGGTTCGGTGAAGTCGGCGAGCTGGCCGCCCTTGATGATCCCGTAGACCAGCAGGACCAGCCCGACGACGGAGAGCAGCACGCCGACCGGGTCCAGCCGGCCAGGACTGGGGTCCTTGGAGTCGGGCACCAGGATCAGCATCGCGGTCAGCGCGATCAGCACGATGGGCACGTTGACCAGGAAGACCGAGCCCCACCAGAACTGGTTCAGCAGCAGCCCGCCGGCGATCGGGCCGATCGCGATGGCCAGGCCCACCCCGCCGGCCCAGATGCCGATCGCCTTGGGCTGCTCCTCGCGCTCGAAGACGTTCATCAGGATGGCGAGGGTGGCCGGCATGACGAAGGCACCGCCCAGGCCCATGAGCGCGCGGAAGGTGATCAGCTGGGTCGGCGAGCCGGCGAACGCGGCGAGCACCGAGCCGGTCCCGAACACCGCCAACCCGAAGAGCAGCGTCTTCTTGCGGCCCAGCCGGTCACCGAGCAGACCGGCGGTGAACAGCAACCCGGCGAAGACCAGCGTGTAGGAGTTGATCGCCCATTCCAGTTCGCTCTGGGTGGCGCCGAGGCCGTGCGGGGCCGGCGTGGCGATCGTCTTCATGGCGACGTTGAGGATGGAGTTGTCCAGCACCACGATCAGCAGGCTGAGCATGAGGGCGGACAGGATCGCCCAGCGGCGCCGGTGCACGCGGTCCGGGACCTGCCGGGCAGGCGGGGCGCCCGGCGCGGTCGGTGGGGTCGAGGAGGTGGCCATGCCGACACCCTACGTTTTCGATACGAGTCCGTTCCGTATTGATAGAGGAGGACGACTCCACGGCCGGACTCCCCGGCGGGGCGGCCGTACGTCCCACTCTCCCGCGGTTCGGGCGTTCCGGCTCCCGGTGCGCCCTCCCTTTTCCTTCGCACCGAGGTCGTGCCAGCATGGTGGGGAGTCCGGGGACACCGTCAGGGTGCCTCGAGATGACGAACAGGAGCCGTCACCATGACGCAGCCTTCGCCTGCCCAGAAGCCGGTGCCCAAGTCCCTCTACGGCGGTACGAGCTCGCGCCGGATCACCGTGCGCGACATCGCCGCCGCCAAGGAGCGCGGCGAGAAGTGGCCGATGCTCACCGCCTACGACGCGATGACCGCCTCCGTCTTCGACGAGGCCGGAATCCCGGTCCTGCTCGTCGGCGACTCGATGGGCAACTGCCACCTCGGTTACGAGTCCACCGTGCCGGTCACGATGGACGAGATCACGATCCTGTCCGCGGCCGTCGTCCGGGGGACCACGCGCTCCCTCGTCGTCGCGGACCTGCCGTTCGGCTCGTACCAGGAAGGGCCGGTCCAGGCCCTGCGCAACGCCACCCGGCTGGTGAAGGAGGCCGGCGTCGGCGCGGTCAAGCTGGAAGGCGGCGAGCGCTCCGCGGACCAGGTGGAGCTGCTGGTCTCCTCCGGCATCCCGGTGATGGCCCACGTCGGGCTGACCCCGCAGTCGGTGAACGCCTTCGGCGGCTACCCGGTCCAGGGCCGCGGCGAGGAGGCCGCCCAGCAGCTGCTGCGGGACGCCAAGTCGGTACAGGACGCCGGGGCCTTCGCGGTCGTCCTGGAGGCGGTACCCGCCGAGCTGGCCGCCGAGGTCACCCGCTCCCTGCACATCCCGACCGTCGGCATCGGCGCGGGCCTGGAGTGCGACGCGCAGGTCCTGGTGTGGACCGACATGGCGGGCATGACGGCGGGCCGGGTGCCGAAGTTCGTCAAGAAGTACCTGGAGATGCGGCAGCTGCTCGGCGACGCGGCCAAGGAGTTCGCCGAGGAGGTCGTGGGGGGCGCCTTCCCTGCGGAGCAGCACACGTTCCACTGAGGCCAGGGCCGCGTACGCACTTGGCTGACCCGCCGTGGGGGTTTCTCGCCCCCCAGCCCACGGGAGGGGACAGACCGGAGGACGAAGTCTGTAGGGCTGTCACCGCACCCGACAAACAAACGCCCGCCGCTGGGGGCACCTCCCACGCCCTTTAGGCAGTGGGGGAGCAACGGCGAGACGCCCCGCGGCGCCGCAGACAGGTACGTGCGCGGCGCCGCAAAGCGCACCCGCGAACAAGCCGCGCGGCGGGACGGCCAGGCACGTACGGCGCACCGCAAAGCGCACCCGCGAGCAACCCCCGCGGCGGGACGGCCAAGTACGTACGCGGCCCCGCTATCGGCGGAATGTCGGCGCGCTGTCGGTAGCTCCTGGCACCGTTGGGGGCATGACGCGACAGACGATGACCACCAAGGGCGGCAACGCCGTGGAGGTGCGCGGTCTGGTCAAGCACTTCGGCGACGTCAAGGCCGTCGACGGGGTGGACCTGGACGTGAAGGAAGGCACCGTACTCGGCGTGCTCGGCCCCAACGGCGCCGGTAAGACCACGCTCGTGCGCTGCCTGTCCACCCTCCTGGTGCCGGACGCGGGCCGTGCCGTGGTGGCGGGCTACGACGTGGTGCGCCAGCCCCGCGCACTGCGCCGCACGATCGGCCTGACCGGGCAGTACGCCTCGGTCGACGAGAAGCTCTCCGGCTGGGAGAACCTCTACATGATCGGGCGGCTGCTCGACCTCTCCCGCAAGGACGCCCGCGCCCGCGCGGACGAGATGCTGGAGCGGTTCTCGCTGACGGAGGCCGCCAAGCGGCCCGCGGCCAAGTACTCCGGCGGTATGCGCCGCCGGCTGGACCTCGCCGCCTCGATGATCGGCCGCCCGGCCGTGCTCTACCTGGACGAGCCGACCACCGGCCTGGATCCCCGCACCCGCAACGAGGTGTGGGAGGAGGTCCAGCGGATGGTCCGCGAGGGCGCCACGGTCCTGCTGACCACCCAATACATGGAAGAGGCCGAGCAGTTGGCGGACGAGCTGACGGTCATCGACCGCGGCCGGGTGATCGCCGAGGGCCGGGTCGACGAGCTCAAGGCCAAGGTCGGCGGGCGGACCCTGCAGATCCGGCCGGCCGACCCCGGTGAACTGGACCGGATGGTCGGCGCGATCGCCCAGGCGGGCCTGGACGGCATCGCGGGCGCCACGGCTGACCACGACGGGGGTGTGGTCAACGTACCGATCACCAGCGATGAGCAGCTGACCGCGGTGGTCGGGGTGCTCGGCGGCCGCGGCTTCGCGCTCGCCGGGATATCGACGCATCTGCCCAGCCTGGACGAGGTGTTCCTGGCCATCACGGGCCAGAAGACCTCCGGCGCCCCGGAGTCGCAGGACCCGGCGGAAGAGCAGCAGTACGCGGAGGTGTCGGCATGAGTACGGCGACGACGGCGGCGCCGGTCGCCGAGGCCGGCGCGGACGAGGGCCGGATCGGGCTGCGCGGCAATCTGCGGCACATCGGTGCCCTGGTGCGGCGCAACGCCCTGCAGATCAAGCAGGACCCGGAGTCGATGTTCGACGTCCTGCTGATGCCGGTCATCTTCATCCTGCTGTTCACCTACGTCTTCGGAGGGGCGATAGCCGGCAAGGACCACCAGGACGACTACATCCAGCGGCTGGTGCCCGGCATGATGGCGATGATGGGCATGAACATCGCCATGGCGGTCGGCACCGGAGTCAACGAGGACTTCCGCAAGGGCGTGATGGACCGCTTCCGGACGATGCCCATCGCCCGCTCCTCGGTCCTGATAGCCAAGATCGTCGTGGAGATCGGCCGGATGCTGGTCGCCACCGCGATCCTGCTCGGCATGGGCTTCCTGCTCGGCTTCGAAATCCGCGGCAGCGCCTTGGAGTTCGTCGCCGCGGTGGCGCTGTCCACGGCGTTCGGCGCGGCACTGATGTGGATCTTCATCCTGTTGGGGCTCTCGGTACAGACCCCTCAAGCGGTGCAGGGCATGGCGATGCTGGTGCTGATGCCGCTGCAGTTCGGCTCGTCGATCTTCGCCCCGCCGACGTCGATGCCCGACTGGCTGGAGGGCTTCACCAAGGTCAATCCGCTCTCCACGCTGGCGGACGCGGCCCGGGCACTGCTCAGCAACGACGGCGCGGCGGCGCACCCGGTGCTGATCACCCTCGGCTGGACGGTGGCCATCACGGCCGTCACCATGCCGCTCGCGGTGGCGAAGTTCCGCAAGAAGACCTGACGCACGCCCCGCAGGGGGTCTCCCTGCGGGGCAGCAGCCTCCGCCCGGCTCGCGTCAGATGAGGGCGGTGGCCTCTTCGAGGGAGAGGTCACCGCCTTCGGCATAGGCGCGCGCATAGGTCTCGTCGTCCAGCAGTGTGCGTGCCGCCGCCTCGGTGCGCGCCCGTTCGTCACGGGTGACCAGGGTCGGCACGTGGCTGGCGGCCCGCAGCGCGTCGTACGCGCCGACCAGCCGCGCCGCGTCCCGGCCCGCCGCCTCGCCCCGTACGGCCATCAGCACCCGTGCGCCGGTGAGGAGTTGGATCACCGGCAGGTCGGGGGCGACCATCTGGGTCAGCTCGTCCTGCATCAGCGCCAGGGCCGTCCGGAAGCGCGGCAGCACCCCCTCGGTGTGCCCCTCCTCGACGTCCAGCGAGACCAGCGAGGCCTCCAGGAGCCCGTGGAACACGTCCGGTGCGCGCGGGATGAACTGCCTTTGCACGATGTGGAGTTCGGCCCGCGCCTCCTGCAGCCGCCCGCTCATCGACAGCCACATGGCGAGGGTCAGCCGGGCGAACGGTTCGGTGTCCCGGCCCGAGCTGCCCTTCGCGGCCTCGGCCAGCACCTCGCGGAGCATCCGCTCCCCGGTCTCCGACTGGCCGTCCTCGATCAGCACGGCGCCCAGCCGGCAGCGCAGCAGCAGGATCTGGCCGTGTGCGCCCACCTCCTCGGCGTGCACCATCGCCGCCCGGTAGTCACGCGCCGCGAGCGCGTACTCCCCGCGCTTCTCGTGGGACTCGCCGCGCCCGGACAGCGCCTCGGCCGCGCCCCAGGCGTCACCCACCGTACGGAATATCCGCAACGCCTCGTCGGCGTCGCGGGACGCCTGGGCCAGCCCGCCGGGGCGGTCGTTGAGGATCTTGGAGCGCATCTGCAGGACGTAGGCCAGTTCCCAGTCGTAGCCGTGGTCGCGGCAGGCCGCCACCGCGCCGTCGATCAGCTCCGTCAACTCGTCGAACCGCCCGGTGAGCAGCACCGCGAAGTACCACATCACGCCGGGCACCTTGCAGGTCTGGGGCAGTCCGGGGTGGTAGGCGGCGAGCGTCCCGGCGAGCTCCTGCTGCACCTCCGGGTCGCGCAGCGCCCCGATGTCGCTGTCCATGCTGGACAGCGCGACCAGGCGGACCTCGCGGCGGGCCTCGGTCAGCTGCTCGGGAGGCATCGGCGGCGGGGCGTCGATCGGCCGCCGGTGCAGGGCGGGGGCCGGTTCGACGGGCGCCAGGAAGGGGTTGGGACCGAGCGCGCCGGCCGCCGTGGCCCAGTGGCGGGCGTCGCTGCGGTGGTCGCGCAGCGACCAGAACCAGTGCAGGGACAGCACCAGGCACAGCGCCTCGTGCTCGTCCCCCGACGCGACCGCCCGGCGCAGCGCGGTCCGCAGATTGTCGTGCTCCAGCTCCAGCCGCTCCATGGCCGCGCGCTGGCCGGGCCCGCGCAGTAACGGGTCGGTGGTACGGGCCAGTTCGCGGTAGGCGACGAGGTGCCGGCGCTCGGTACCGGCCCGCTCCCCCGCCTCGTCCAGCCGCTCCCCGGCGTACTCCCCCACCGTCTCCAGCAGCCGGTAGCGCATCTGGCTGTCCGCTGCCGGCGCGGCCACCACCAGCGACTTGTCGATCAGCGATCCCAGCAGCCCGGCGACCTCGTACTCCTCGACGCCGTCGCCCGCGCACACCTCCTCCGCGGCGGTCAGGTCGCAGCCGCCGGCGAAGACGGACAGCCGGCGCAGCACCGCCCGTTCGGGCTCGTCGGTGAGGTCCCAGGACCAGTCGACCACCGCGCGCAGGGTCTGCTGCCGGGGCAGCAGGGTCCGGCTGCCGCTGGTCAGCAGCCGGAAGCGGTCGTCGAGCCGGTCGGCCAGCTGGCGGGGGGTGAGCAACCGCAGCCGGGCGGCGGCGAGTTCGATGGCGAGCGGCAGACCGTCCAGCCGGCGGCAGATCTCGGTGCAGGCCGCGGGGTCGTCGTCGATCCGGAAGCCGGGGCGGGCGGCGGCGCCCCGGTCGGCCAGCAGCCGCAGCGCGACCGGGTCCGGCAGCGGTTCGACCGGCCGCAGCACCTCGCCCGGTACGGCCAGCGGTTCACGGCTGGTGGCCAGGACCGTGACGCCCGGGCAGTCGGCCAGCAGCCGCTCGGCGAGCGCGGCCGCGGCACCGATCACATGCTCGCAGTTGTCCAGGACCAGCAGCATCCGGCGTCCCGCGCAGTGCTCGGCGAGCCGGCCGAGCGGGTCCAGCGCGGTCGGGTCGGCGGCGGCCCGCAACCCCTCGGCGGTGGTGCCGCGGACCACGGTCTCGCGGGCGCCCAGCGCGGTCAGCACCGCCTCCGGCACGGTCTGCGGATCGTCCACCGGCGCCAACTCCGCCAGCCACACGCCGTGCGGCCAGGCCCCCGGCCGGGACGCGGCGGCGCTCTCGGCGCCCTCCTGCGACAGCCGGGTCTTGCCCGCCCCGCCCGGGCCGAGCAGGGTCACCAGCCGGTGCTCGGCCAGATCGGAGCGGATCGCCGCGAGGTCGGCGTCCCGGCCGACGAACGAGGTGAGCCGGGCCCGGAGGTTGCCGGGACCGCGCCCGGCGGGCCGGGACGGCGGCACCGGGGGCTCCGTCACGTCCGCGGCCGGTCCGTCCGCGCCGTGCCGCAGCAACTCCGCGTGCAGGGCCCGCAGTTCGGGGCCGGGGTCGGCGCCGAGGCGGTCGGCGAGGCCGGTGCGTATCTCCTCGTAGGCGGCCAGCGCCTCCGCGGTACGTCCCGCGGCGCGCAGCGCACGCAGCCGCAGGGCCTGGAGGGGCTCGTCGAGGGGGTGCTCCCGGCACAGCGCGAGCAGGGCGGGCAGCGCCCGGTCGGCCCGGCCGAGGGCGAGGTCGGCGGCGAGGCGGGTGCGCTGGGCGTCCAGCCGGCGGCTCTCGGCGCGGGCCGCCTCGGTCCCGGCGTCCGGCAGGTCGGCGAGCGCCGGGCCGCGCCACAAGGCCAGCGCCTCGTCCAGCAGGTCGGCGGCCCGGGCCGGATCGTCGTCGGCGAGCGCCCGGCCGCCGTCCGAGGTGAGCCGCTCGAACCGGTGCAGATCGACGGCGTCGGGCTCGGCGCACAGCCGGTAGCCGCCGTCGACCGAGGCGATCGCGGCCCGCCCGAGGGCCCGCCGCAGCCGGCCGATCAGCGCCTGCAGTGCACCGGGCGCGTCGGCGGGCGGATCCATGCCCCAGACGTCGGCGATCAGCGCCTCGGCGGGCAGTGCCCGGCCCGGGCGCAGGGCGAGGGCGGTGAGCAGCGCGCGCAGGCGGGCGCCACCGAGGGCCACGGGGGTGCCGTCGGGTCGGTCGGCCTGGGCGGTGCCGAGAATTCCATAGCGCACCGGCCCATTGTCGTTCAGCGCCGCGGCCGCGCTGACCGAGTTTCCGTTCCGGGCGACGTCCGGCTGCGACGGCACCCGTGCGCGGTCCGCCCCCGCGCGGTTACGGTCGGGGCTGCCCCTGCCGAGACCGTCCCCGGGAGCCCACACCATGACCACCGCCATCCGGCGCGCCGACCGGCGCATCAGCCCGGTCTTCCTCGCGCTCGTCGCCGTCCTCGCGGTGTCCGGCTGGGCCGTCTGGAAGGGAACGCTGGGCCCGCACACCGGCGTCGCGGTCTTCGCGTTCGTCACGTCCGGCTGGGTGGTCTCCCTCTGCCTGCACGAATACGCACACGCCCGCACGGCGTTGCACAGCGGCGACATCTCGGTGGAGGCCCGGGGCTATCTCACCCTGAACCCGCTCAAATACACCCACGCGCTGCTCAGCATCATCCTGCCGCTGATCTTCCTGATCGTGAACGGGATCGGTCTGCCGGGCGGCGCGGTCTTCATCGAGCGGGCCCGCATCCGCGGCCGCTGGCGGCACAGCCTGATCTCGGCGGCCGGCCCGCTGACCAACGCCGTTTTCGCGGTGATCTGCACGGCCCCGTTCTGGCTGCACGGCCTCTCCGGCGTCCCCGCCGCGTTCCGCTTCGCCCTGGCGTTCCTCGCCCTGCTCCAGGTCACCGCCACGATCCTGAACTTCCTGCCGGTTCCCGGCCTGGACGGCTACGGCGTGATCGAGCCCTGGCTGTCACCGGCCCTGCGCCGCCGGGTCGAGCCCTACGCGGTCTTCGGCCTGCTGGCGGTCTTCGGCCTGCTCTGGCTTCCCGAGGTCAACCAGGCCTTCTTCGGCCTGGTGGACACGGTCCTGCGCGCGCTGGGCGTGTCCCGCCTCGACACGTACCTCGGCCAGGAGCTCTTCCGCTTCTGGCCGGGCCGGTGACTCAGCCGGAGGTCGCGGCCTGCTCCCGCTCGATCTTCGCCTTGCGCAGGTAGAACCACGCCATGTTGCTGGAGATACCGGCCAGCAACACCCACACGATCCCCACGAAGCTGCCCTGCACGAAGGAAACGACGGCGGCGGCAACGGCGAGAACACACACGGCGAGGGCCATGAGAGCGAGACGGGACATGGGATGAGCTCCTGTGGGCGGCGGTCAGTCCCCTCCAGTGTCCCCCACGAGCCGCTGCGTTTTGCCGCACCCCCACGCACCCGGCCGTCCCGCCGCGGGGCGCGATGCTTTGCGGTGCCGCGTACGCACCCGGCCGTCCCGCCGCGGGGCTTGCTCGCCGGTGCGCTCGGCGGTGCCGCGTACGTACCTGTCTGCGGCGCCGCGAGACGCCCCGCGGCGCCGCAGACAGGCACGCGGGACTAGATGCAAGGCCGTGAAGTTTGTGGCTGGGAGAGGTTGTCAAGGGGCTTGGGGCGCGAGGATGTCGATGCTGGTGGTGGCTTTGTAGCTGGTGCGGTCGATGCGGGGGCCTCGTGCCTGGTACTTGGAGATGGCGCGTTTGACGATGCGGGGGCTGACCCGCAGGCGCCGTGAGGGAAGCAGTGCGGCCAGGACGTGCCGGCCGATGGTGCCGGCCAGGTCGATGACTGTGCCGGCGATGACGCCCGCGGCCAGGATGACCTGGTCGCGGGCGGCTTGCCAGGCGATGCTGAAGCCGGCCCGGTCCGGATCGGTGCCCGGTCGGGTGCTGGTGGCGTCCGCCATAGCGGTCCGCAGGAGCTGGTAGACCACGAGGAGTGCGTAGATCTCCTGGTCGATGCCGTCGGGGGTGCGAGCGCGCAGGACCCGGCCGCCGAGGATGGTCGATTTCAGCTCCAGGTAGGCCGTTTCGATCTCCCAGCGCTGGTGGTAGAGCGTGGCCAGCTCGCCCGCCGGGTGGCGGTGGTGGTTGAGCAGGGTGGTGGCCAGCCGGTAGAGGCCGGTGTGTTTCCCAGCGGTGGTGGTGATGGTGATCTTGCAGTCGACGACACGGACGGGGACCGGGCCGAGCGTTGAGAGGTAGGAGCCGTCGGGGTAGCGGGCCAGGACCGGCGTCCTGCGGCCGTTCTTGAGCCGGACCAGGACTTCGCTTCCAGTGGCGGCGATGCCGGACAGCAGCCCTTGGGCGGCGAAGTTGCGGTCGGCCAGCAGGATCATTCCCGGCCGGAGGCTGGGCAGCAGTCGCGGAGCGTAGGTGGTCTCGCCGATGGTGGTGGGGCCGAACACGGCGTCGATGAGGGTGCGGGTGCCGCAGGCGACCAGGGTGAGCAGGCGGACCTGCGGGTAGCCGGTGCCGCCGTGGTTGCCCGCCTGTTTGGTGAACCTGGTCAGGACAGCGGGGCTGTCGGGCACGGTCAAGGTGGTGCCGTCGAGCGCGACCACCAGCAGACCGCGCCAGCGGGCCCCTGGTCCGTGTGGGGTTGCGGCCGGGCCGCGCAGCAGGTCGA
>NZ_JBFACE010000022.1:0-131468 GCF_040640655.1 Streptomyces sp. NPDC021749
AGGTCCCACTGCGCGGCGGCAAACTCGGTGATCACCTTGGGAGGCTGCCCCGCCGTTGTCACTACCTGCGGCGGTGTCGCACGATCGAGGGGCGGTCTCCGTGAGACCGCCCCCGCACGATCGAAGTCCCGCTACACTCCCGCCACCCAGCCAAAGACGCAGGTCAGACAGCGAAATCCTGCTGGAGTACTAGAGGGCCCAGGGCACCGGAGCTGTTCAGAGTTTCTTTACTGGATCAAGGCGGCCCGCCTACGGCGGGCCGCGCGCGCTGGCGGCCATGGGCCGCCGCCGCTCCTTGTCTCCGCCATCGCTCCGGCGGCCCCCACCCGCTCAGCGCGCAGCCATGCCGAGGCGGACAGCCTGAGCAGGAAGCGCCCCGACCAGTCCGAGTACCAGGACCTGGCCGACACCTACCAAGCGAGGCCCTGCCGCCCGACCGGTCCGCGCTTCGCAGCCGCTGGACTTCACGACCGCAGGCAGGCCCATGCGTCAGGCAGCCGCGTCGGCAACGCCCAGGCCGGGATCGGGACGAGGGCCGTGACGATGGGATGAAGCGTGGCTGAGGCCGGCAGGGGGTTGCTGGAGACATACGTGACGGGTGCTCGTACGGCGAGCCCGCCGCCGTGGCTGACTTTCGGTGGTGCAGGTCAGGACTGGGATACGGCCGACCGCTCTGCAACAAGAACCCTCTCGAACTTCACATGGGGGTACCGGGGTTGCAGCCGCACCCGCGTTCAGGCACGCCGACCACCCCGGTACCATCGGCACCGGGGTCCTGATCAGGGCTTCCACGACCGGACCACCCGGCACGCTGTCCAGGCTGAGGGTGGTCCGGTCTCTGTTTGTTGGTCGTCGCAGTGGGTCGCGCCTTCGCAGGCTGCCGACGCTTCGGCTTCAGCTCAGAGCCTTGCCCACCTCGTAGATCGTTGGCCTGTCTTCGGGAGCGTGGCTGAGCATGGCCTCGATCAGTTCGCCCAGCTCACCCCGCGCCTTGACGGGCCGTCGCTTGCCGTCTGCCACGGCCATTCGCTGCACAGGGCGCGGTGCGTCGTCGGGGTACTCGACTGCCCGCCAGCCTGTGGCGGAGATGAGCAGGGAAGCGCCGAGCGCGTAGATGTCGGCTTCCTGGGTGGGCTCAGCCTCTCCGGTGTCGAGCACACTGCGCGCGATCTCCGGGGCTTCGTAGTGGACGAGGCAGCCGCGGAACGGGAAGTCGTAACCCTCGGGCACCCGACCACCGCGCGCCAAAGCCAGATCGATCAGGTGCGTCCGCTCGGGTCCGATGATGAAGTGCGCGGGCTGCACGTCACCGTGCGCCCATCCTTTGGCGTGCAGTTCGGCCAGCGCCTCCACGCAGCCCAGGGCGACGCTCGTGTGCGGATCGATGCGCGAGCCCGGCTTACGGCAAGGCTCCCACAGCTGGTAGAGGTCCGGTCCTTCCCGCCACGGCTGGAAGTTCCAGGTACCGCCGTCCCACTCGCCGTACGCGAAGTCATGTAGGCCCAGGCGGTACAACACCGCGCCTTCGCGTGCGGGCGCGAGCGCCGTCCAGAGCTGGGCAGGCCATTCGACCGTTGCCTCGATCGGATAGCCGACTTTCACGGCGTAGTGGCCCCGATGGCTCTCTACTTCCCAGACCATGGAGCCCCGGCGGTTGAGGACCAGGCGCTGAGTCGTGGGCATGAGCGCGTCGAGCACGACGATCGGCAGTTCAGGGGATGTCCCGGACAACGTCGGTTCTCCTTCCGGGCGGCGCGGCCGACCCAACATCGAGGCCAGCCGCGCCGCTGGTGTCGTGTCGCTACGCCTGACCGTACGGCCGGCCGCAGTCGGAGTCGCACTGCGCGAGGTTCGTGCCGTCCACGGTCCACAGGTCGTCGAAGACCATGAACCCGGCCGCCTTCATCGCGTGCGCGGACGCGGCCACCTTCTCCGGCTCACGCGCCCCGCCACCCGGCTTGGGGTTGTGGTGGAGGAAGCGGCCCGCGAACCGCTCGCACAGGTCGGCGTACTCCTTCGTGTGCAGGATGAGGGCGTGTAGCCCGAGGTCCACGTCGTCCGACGGGACCATGGGGACGGTGGCGGTCGCGGCCGTGACCACGAAGGCCACGGCCTGGTCCGCGATCCTCTCGGCGCGCTCGCGGGGCTGTCCGTTGTGGGTGACCACGAAGTGGGTGAGGCTGTCGGACAGCTCCTCACCAGCCACCGCGCGGCCGGTCCTCTGGTCGTTGGCCGTTGTCGTCATGCGAAGACTCCTTGAGTGTCGCTGTGCTCTGGCACTTGCGCCCACACCGGTCGACGAGGCACGTCCCGCGACGACCGGGGGATGGAAGGCCGGCCCCGAACGGGGAAGGGGGAGCCAAGGAAGGTGGCACCCCGTCCGGGGCGGCCGGTCTACTGGCTGATACCGAGGGCCATGCCGATCACCAGGCCACAGGACCCACTGATCAAGACGATGAACAAAACCCCCGCGTACCGACCGATGGCGCGCATCACAGGCCGTCGCGGCTGTTGCCGTTCCTGATGGCAAGACGCGCGCTCAGTTCCTCCCGCGCTGTCGGCGCCACCACGTTGTCCGGCATGGCATCCCACTCGATCCCGCCGCCCATGGGCCTTATCTGCACCCGGGCACCGACCTCACCCATGACGACGCCGATACGTCCACTGGCAGTGTCCTTCGCCAATGCACCAATGCCTGGTCTGGTCTGCTGGTTGCTCGCCATGAGGACGAGCATTCCGCCGCTCATCGGGACGTTGGAACCTCCGACAAAACCCACTTCGGGACGTCCCGCGTCGTGTAGAACGTCCCTGGTGCCGTCCCCGAGTGTTAGGAGAGATTGGGATGCCGAACGAGAGGCTACGTGCTGCCATGGCCGCCGGCGGCTGGACGTACGCCGCCCTTGCGAACAAGGTCGAGGTTGATCCCAAGTCCGTTGAAAGATGGGTCAACTTGGGGCGTACACCGCGTCGTGCCACAGCCATGCTGACAGCGGAAATACTAGGAGAAGACGTGCACGCTCTTTGGCCCGCGCTCCGGCAGGCACGCCCTGCCCGCGCCGTCAGTCCGGAACTTGTGGCCCTCTACGACCAGCGGGCGGACCTCCCCGTATCCACCTTCGTGGACATGCTGACCCAGGCCCGCGAGCACATCGACGTGTTGGTGTACGCCGCCGTCTTCCTGCACGAGGCGTACCCGCGGCTGAATGACCTGTTGCGCGAGCGAGCTGCCGACGGTTGTGCGGTCCGTATCGCGATCGGCGATCCGGATAGTGCGAATGTCCAACAGCGCGGCGCCGAAGAGAGGTTCGGTCACGGGATCGAGTCCCGCTGCCGACTTGCCCTCATGCACTATCGCCCCCTGGCCGGGGTATCCGGCATCGAGGTGCGGACCCACGCCACCACGCTCTACAACTCGATCTATCGTGCGGATGACCAGGCGCTGGTCAACGCCCATGTCTGGGGCGTGAACGCCTACGGTGCTCCTGTGTGGCACCTGCGCCGAAGTGGGTCAGGCGGCATGTTCGATACGTACGCGGACAGCTTCACTGCGGTGTGGGCGACCGCGACGCCAGTCCAAGAAAGGTGATCATGGCGCGAACCGAGTACTACGACGATCCAGATGCTCCCAAGCCCAACAGTCTGGTCGTTGCGGCGTCCGCAGTGGTCACTGACGACGAAGGACGCATTCTCCTACAGCGCCGGCGAGACAACGATCTCTGGGCTCTGCCCGGCGGCGGCATGGAGATGACCGACTCGCTACCGGGAACCGCCATCCGGGAGGTGAAGGAGGAAACGGGCCTGGACGTGGAGATCACCGGGCTCGTTGGGACGTATACCGACCCGCGTCATGTCATCGCCTATACGGACGGTGAAGTGCGTCGCCAGTTCAATGTCTGCTTCACAGCCCGAGTAGTCGGGGGCCGACTCGCGATCTCGGACGAGTCCACGGAGCTAAGGTTCGTCCAGCCGGAGGAAATCGATCAACTGCCGATGCACCACACGCAGCAGCTCCGGATTCGACATTTCTTGGAGCACCGTGAGCGTCCCTATCTCGGCTGACCTTATTCTCCGGCCATCGCGCTACCGCTTCGTAGTACCAAGTTGCGAAGTGCCGGCCTTTACGGCTGCACCTGGGATAGGCCCGAGCGTCGTCAAGCATAGGGTTACGAGTGTGACTACTGGGACATCCTGTGCACTCCGAAGACAGTCCCAGCTACTTCTGCCAGTCCTCGACCACGCGTACGAACTCAACGTCCTGCCACGGCTTAATCCACTCAGCCATGTACCTAACGTCACTTGAAGAGGGGGCAGGGCGGGCCTGCTCCATCACAACCTTCGACGGCATGACTGCTGCGTCACCCAACAAGAGAGCCTCGCCTGAACTCAGTACGGGAAGAGACTCAGTCAGGGGGCCCAAAGAGTCTGGCAATAGACGTTTGACGTAATTCTGATCCTCTGGGTTCGTAAGCCGCATGGCGAGGAAGTTGCTGCACTGAGAGAAAATTGTTTCCGAAATCTCAGCCGGCCTCTGGCTTACGATAGCGGCAGTAATGCCGTACTTCCTGCCCTCCTTGGCGATCCTCTCGATCGAGTTTCTGGATGCGCTGAACTTTGCCAGTCCACTCTTCGGCACGTACTTGTGAGCTTCTTCGTACACGAGTAGAAGCGGAGTTTCCACCTGGGAAGATGCGTTGAGTTTCTTGAAGTAGTACGAGTAGTCAAAAAGCAATCGGGACACCAGTGAGACAGTGATACTGAGGACCTCAAACGGAACGCCACTAAGGTCGATCACCGTTACGTTTGCAAGGGAATCGGGGTTGTATCCGGTGAACTGGCGGAGAACGGATTCAAGGTTCACCGATTTTGCCCTGTCCCCCAACAGGAAATCTAGGCGCCTGTCGAGAACGCGGTTCTCAAGTCGCGTGATGAAGTTATCAAGCTTGCCGAAGAGTGGGCCCGCCCGATCAGTAGTCTTCCCGGGTGTGGCAATACGCTGTTCATTTTTCGCCCTAATTGCATCAAGTACCTCACTGATCTCAAAGAAGATGGGGGACTCGTAGTGGATTAGATCGCGCTTCTCCTCCGACCCTTCGAAGTGTGTCCGTTTGTTCTCTGTGATGGATTTCTTCAGAACCGCGATCTGATTGTGTGACTGTTCTTCGTTGCTTTCGATAAAAAGATCCTGAAGCTCCTCGGCGTTTAGCAGCCAGTAGGGGAGAATGAGAGATTCAACGGAAAGGTGATTCGCCTCCGGGAATGCAGTCTTGTATTCAGAGTGGATGTCGAAGATCACGACGTGTGCGTTATTTAGGCTGTACTCGCCGTAAGTCTCATCGCGAATCTGAGTCGCAGTCTGGATAATTCTTGCGATGGCATGAGATTTGCCCGACCCCGTGGACCCTACAACCGCGACGTGGCGGCTGAAGAACTTATCGCCATCAACCGGAACGTCTACCGAAATGTCTTGCGCTAATTGAGCGAAGTGAAACCTCTTCTCCGTTTCGACTGTGTCATAGATGCGCTGGACCTCATCCTTCACGGCGACTGATACTTTTTTCGGCGGAATGGCGATCCCGCCGCCGCCACGGGAGAAGCGTCCGTCACCATCAACGAAGCCAAGCGGTACTGCTTCGATGACGTACACCTTTTGTCGGTCTTCCCCTCCTTCCTTGCTGGGGCGAAGCTCGATCGAATAACTCTCAATGATCGCCATAATGGCGCCCTGCAAGCTGTCGTAGATTTTTAGATATGAGCCGACTTCAACAGGATCGCCATCGGCAAGCTCACCAATGTCGTGGACTGCGATCTTGATACGGTTAGGGTAGACAGCGATTACTTCTGCGCTAGACATTAGACCGCCCTATCGGAACACTTCGATCAGGTCGCCATGAGATTCCAAAAACACGTGATGTGGACGCGGTACCGGGATCGGAGAATCAGTCTTCTCAACTAGGAAGAAGTCGTGGAACTCCTTAAATCTCACCTCGGTCATGAGGTCATGCAGTTGCACTGGCTCCACGATTTTGATACGAGCGGCCCCGAAGGGAGGGTTGGTTAGGATTTCCATCCTAAAGTTCCCACCATGGTATCCGCGCCCGTCATTGAAGTAGGCTCCAGCCTCCCAAAGGCTTGCCTTTATGGAGCGATCGTCGAACTTGCCGCGGAATGTGAAATAGGGGGCTGGAGAGTTCTCCTCAATGCGGTACCTCTCGCAGATGTGTAGTACAGCCTCCGCAATGTCTTGCGGGTTAGTCTCCTGGGTGCACTCAAAGGAAAATAGCCGCTCGATGTTCGGGACATTGACGCGTCGCGGAAGGTACTGCCTTCTAACCATTTTCAGGTACTTCTCGTACCCGCAATAGGTGACGTAGGTGGCAGTGAAGATGGCGCTTTGCGCTTCCTTGACTGCTGCCTTCAAGTCATTGAGCCCGACCCAACGAGAACCTAGAGGTTTCGTCAAAACCAGGTTTCTCAGATATGCGTGAAGAATCGCGTGGTAGGAGAGTGCTTCCGTGGAGTCCTTAGCGGAAAGCTCGGAAGTGATGCAATCCAACACGTTCTTGAACTGTGTTTCGTAGTCCTCCGAAAAGTGGATGGAGAAGGACTTCAGGAACTGCAATTTCAAGTCTTTATCGACTGTATGGGACTGGTCAGCGAGCAAACTATCCAGTTCACCAGTGTTGAGCGATCGGCTGGTGCCAGGGGTTTGATCCGCAAAGTGGCAGTGCAAGATGTAGGAGGGATGGCGGCTGATCTCAAACTGTGAAAACATTTTACGGACCGCTTTGCCTATCGACGATAGATAGAACTTCCCGGACCGGTTCTTGATCTGCATGTGATAGTGCTCGCCACTCAGATCTTGCGCGCCTTCGATCTGAAGCCTTTGTCGCGGGCTCCGAATGATCTCAAGAAGGGTCTTGTCGAACTGGTATGCGAACCCTTTGATGGCGTCGTGCCCACCGTCATCCACGGGAAGGGGGCTACTCGCAAGATCGGTCAACAGCTACTCCGGAGTGCTCGGGGCAGAGGGTGTGGCGCCAGTGGCGCCAACTACCCACAGCGCGCACCCTGGTGCACTTCATGCTAGGTGGTGCGAGCGACGACAGAGGGGTGAATGATGTAGTTGCTCAATCGCTGCGACCCTCGTTGTCACCCAGTTGAGGTCGATCGCCGTCGTACCCCCCTTTTTTTGTCCTCAAGCGCCGCGCGGGACGGACGCCGGCCAGGTTGGAGGGAAACGGAGACATGCGGCCAGTGCCGGGTATGCCCGAGAGGACAGGAGCGCGGCCCTGTCGACGCTCGTTGGAGGCACGGCCCCGCCGCTAGCCGGAGCTGAGCGCCGTTGACTACGGTCACTAGCGACAGCTGAGACGAAGATGGAGCTCCCGCCCGGCGCCCTGCCCGCTCCCACGGGTCGGAAGGTTGAAGGCTCGAACGCTGCAAGCCGTGCGGTGCTCCTGAGGTTGGCGGTGCCCCTTGGAAGGCTTACGCGGTCCCACTGTTGTCCTCTGCCTTGGATCGATGGCCGGTTCGCGACTCTGGCCGTGCAGGCATGGTGATGGCTCCTCGGTGATCATCGTTCCCCGCCCAAGGCTGACCCGAGTTCGCTCCGTGACGACGTCGACGCTCTCCCTCGGCGGGCCTGCGCACACACTGACCAGGTAGACCACTCCACAGCTCGGACCTATCCGTTAGTGTGTGCATCGCGCCTGATCGTATGGACGATGAGGGGTCCGTTCATGCGCCTCGCCCTTTCGTTGGGTGTGCGGCCCGGCACGGGAGCGTCCCGTACGGCCAAATCTCCAGTGTGCCCCATCGGCGGGGAAGCGGGGGAGGAGCGGAGACCGGCCGACCGGGAGGAGCGGAGACCGGCAGGCCGGGAGGAGCGGAGACCGGCCGACCGGGCAGCCCGGCAGGTCAGCGGTGGACGGGTGGGCCCTGGGCGGTGAGGAGGGCCTGCCAGGTGGGGGCGTCGGCGATGCCGGTGGGGGAGAGGCGGTGGGAGCGCTGGAACTCCTCCAGGGAGCGGACGGTGGAGGGGGTGAAGAGGCCGGTCTGGTCGGTGGGGATGCCGGTGTTGTCGAGCAGGTACTGGAGGGCCAGGACGGCCGGCTCGGTGTCGTTGTGGGAATCGACGCGGATGATCAGGTGCGACCAGGTCCGGTCGCCGACCTTGCCGTCGGGGAGCAGGCCGTGCGCGGACTGGAACTTCTTGACGGCGGCCGCCGTCCCGGGCCCGAAGTCGCCGTCCGGCCGGACGTCGTAGCCGTGGGCCTGGAGGAGGTACTGGACCGTGCGCGCCGACCACATGAGGTGGCCCTTGCGGACCAGTGGCCACCGGGTGGCCCTGGCCGTCGGGTGCACGGAGGCGGCCGGGGCGTCGTCGCGGTGGGCGAGGGTGCCCCATGCGAGGCCGATGCCGGTGCCGAGGGCGAGGACGCCCAGGAGGGCGAGGGCGGTACGGGCAGAGGCACGGGCGACGGCGCGGCGGGGCGGCGTCGGCGGGTGCGGGGCGGTGGGGGTCGTGGTGAGGGGTGGGGCGTCGGGGGTGGCCTTGGGGGTGGCCTCGGGGGAGGTGTCGGGAGCGGTGCGGGGGCGGGGGGTGCGGCGGGCCGAGGCGGTGATGGTGGCCTGCTGGGAGAGCGCGCGGGCCCGGGGGAGGTCGGCGGCCGGCGCCCGGAGGACGGTGTGGAGGAGTTCGACGGTCCTGAGCGGGGCGGTGGAGGGGTGGCCGGGGTTGAGGTAGCGGGACAGGGTGGTCTGGTCGATGCCCAGCCGCCCGGCCAGGGACTGCTGGGTGGGCTTCGGGCGGCCGTCCCGGGCGGACGCCTCCCACCAGCGCCGCAGTAATTGGGCCAGGGCCCGGCCCGCCTCCCCGGCCGGATCGTGCGCCGCCGAACCGTTCGTGCGGCCCGCTTCGCCTTTCCCGAGGCCCGCTTCGCCCTTCCCAAGGCCGGCCGTACCGTTCGTGCGGCCCGCCTCCCCCTCCGCATCGTGCGCCGCCGAACCGATCATGCGGCCCGTCTCGCCTCTCCCGAGGCTGGCCGAACCATTCGCGCGGCCCGTCTCGCCGTCCGGGCTGGTTGATCCCGTCATGCTTCCCCCCGGGGCGGCCGTGCCTCGGCCGTTCGTCGGCCGCCGCTCGGCCCTCCCTCATCCGTACGTCGTCCGTGTCCGGCTCGTGTCCGGCTCGTGCCTGGTGTGTCCTCCGTCGGCCCGGCGCCCGCTCGGTGTTCTCCGAAGGGGTCCGGCGGTCTGTGGTGCCGTCCGACGGGTTCTGCATACGTGCAGGTCAGCGCCGTGCATCGGGCCGCTGCATGGATGCATGAGCCGGAGCCTGGCAGATCGTGGTGAACTCCCCTGCCGTTCCTGCATCGTTGAGGAGCGCGGCCGACCGGGCCCCGCACTTCCCCTCCCGTTTCCACCCCTGGCCAAGGGTTGCTCCGGCCTGCGCGGATCCGGTGAGGGAGCGTCCGACCGACCTGTGCAGCAACGAGAACGAGGGAATGACATATGCCCCTGACATCACCCGTTCGGGTAGGTGCCGCGCTTGCCCGTGCCGTAGTGGTGGCGACGCTCACCGCGGTCGCACTCCCGGCGACACCGGTGCAGGCCGCGACGCCGGCGGCGTACTCCGTGGCCGGCGTGGACACCAGCCACTACAGCCACGGGGAGCACGAGAACGAGCGGATCGACTGGAACCGGGTGGCGAAGGCGCACAGTTTCGCTTTCCTCAAGGCCAGCCAGGGGCCCGGCGCGGCGGGCAACGACGCGTGGTTCACCCGTGACTACGCGGCGGTCGCCCGTACGTCACTGCTGCACGCGCCCTACCACTTCTTCGACCCCAAGAGCACCACCGACGGCGCCGCCCAGGCGCGGCAGTTCATCACCGTCGCCCGCGCGGCCGGCTACCGGGGCGGTCGCGCCGGTGAGCTCCCGCCCGTACTGGACGTGGAGAAGGTGCGGCGCATCGGGAAGGAGGCCTGCCCCGCCGCGCTGCGCCCGCAGCAGGTGGCGGTGTTCCTCCGGGAGGTGCGCAGGGCCTTCAAGGTCGCGCCGATCGTCTACACCCGGGCGTCCTTCGTGAAGGAGTGCATGGGCGGCGACGGACGGGCCTTCGCCGGCCACCGGCTGTGGCTCGCGCGCTACGGCAGCGGCGCGGAGGAGCCGCAGCCGGTGCCCGGTGCCGGCCGCTCCTGGACGTTCTGGCAGCACACCGAGCACGGTCGCACCCCCGGGATCCCGGGGACCGGCGACCGCAACGTCTTCCGCGGCAGCCTCGCGCAGCTGCGGGATCTGGCCGGCTGATCGCCGGCCCGGTACCACCCATCACCGCACCACAGACGGAAACTGACAAGGAGTCGATATGCCCCTCTCCCGTTCCCTCCCCCGCTCCCTTCCCCGCTCCCTGCCCCGCTCCGTGGCCACCGCGCGCGCTCCGCGGCTGGTCGCCGGGGCGCTGGCGCTGACCGCCCTCCTGGGCACCGCCACCCCCGCCTCGGCCACCGCCTCCGCCACCCCGTCGGCCGCTTCCGCCTCCGCGGCGGCCGCGCCCGCCTCCGCCCCCGCCTCCGCCCCCGCGTCCGCGTCCGCGTCCGCCGCGCCGAGCCGGGCCGCGCTGGCGCAGCAGATCCTGCGGACGAACGGGATCGCGCTGGCCACCACCCACGTCAGCCGCCCGCACCCGGCCTCCTCCGCGCGGCAGAACATCGTCGACACCGCGCACGGCAAGGGCGCGCTCACCAGCCCCTGGGGCGACCGGCCCAACCGCCGGGTGGCCCTGGACACCCGGATGCTGGGCGGGCTGCTGAAGCTGCGGACGCAGTACGGCTACCGCATCGCGGTGTCCGAGGTCGTCGGCGGTGACCACAGCACCCGCTCCAAGCACTACGCGGGGCTGGCCTTCGACCTCACCCACATCAACGGCCGCCACGTGGGCAGCGGGGCGCCGCACCGTGCCCTGATGGCCGCGTGCCGGAAGCTCGGTGCGCGGGAGGTCCTCGGGCCGGGCGACGCGGGACACGGCACCCACGTGCACTGCGGCTGGCCGCGCTGATCCGGAACCGCACCGGGTTCCCCGCCGTCCGGCCGTCGCCCTCGTGGCGGCGGCCGGACGGCGCGCCGGTGTGCGGCGGCGGCCCGGCCGCCTCACACCACGTCGTCGGCCAGTTCCGCGACCCCGGTGATCCGGTGCAGCGGATACGTGCGCACCTCGTCGGCGGTGTGGTCGTACGCCGTGACGAAGCCGCCCTCCACCCGTACCGGGGCGATCACCCGCTGGCTGGCCGCACCGTCCGCGTTGACGTAGCCGATCCACAGCGCGGAGTTGGTCAGCACCGCGGCCTGCATGGTGGCGAGGGTCTCGGCGGAGGTGGTGCGGGGGAACGTGCCGGGGGCCGGGGCGGGGGCGTGCACCGGCCGGCGTTCCGCCGTGGCGGCGAGGTCGCCGGCGCGGATGGCGCGCACCGCCGCCTCGAGGAGGGTGCGGTCGGGGGACGGCGGGCCGTCCGGGACGGGGGCGGGGGCGGTCCGCGGCGGGGTGCGGTACGAGTCGGCGCGGGCGATCAGGACGTCGCCGGCGGCGGACTCGGCGGCCGGGGCGTAGCCCATCGCCCGTAGCCCGTCGAGGAGTTGCTCGGGTGCGGTCTGCGCGGCGAGCACGGTCGGGGCCAGCCGGCGCAGGCGGAGTCCGGCGGCGCGCCGGTCGGCGAGGATCTCGGAGAGCAGCGCGTCGTCGTCGCAGCGGACGTAGGCGGAGGCCGCGCCGATCCGCAGCCGGCCGTGCTTACGGGCGACGTCGTCGATGAGGTAGGCGAGCGGCTGGGGGACCGGCGTACGGGAGTGGCTGCTGAGGAAGTCCTTCAGTTCGGCGGCGGAACGGCCGGCGTCGAGGGCGCGGCGGACCGAGGCCGGGGTGAAGCGGTAGACCGTCGCACCGCCCTTGGACTCGATGTCCGCGAGGACGTCCAGCGCCTCGGCGAGCGGGCGCTGCAGCGGCCCGGGGGCGACCGCGGTCAGGTCCGCCTGGAGGAGGACGTGGTCGAGGGGTTCGGGGAGGAGCGGGGCGAGCAGCCCGGCGGCCCGGGTCGCCGCGGCGCGTACCTCGGCCTCGGACGCCGCTCCGGCCGTCAGGGACGACGCCTCCGCCCCGGCTTCCGCGCCCGCTCCGGTTTCCGCGCCCGCCCGGGCTTTCGCGCCGGTCCCGCCCTCTGCCGCCGGCCCTGCTCCCGTCTCCGCTTCCGCCATGCCGATCAGTGCCCGGCCGTGGGTGGCGAGTGCGCCGCGCCCGGTGACGCCCAGCAACTCGGCCTCTTCCAGGGTCCATTGGGCCAGCCGCGAGCGGAGGCCGTCGGCGGCGGACTCGGACTCCGGGCCACCGCCCGCCGCAGACCCCGGTGTGCCGCCCGCCGCAGACCCCGGCGCGCCGCCCGCCGTCGACCCCGGGCCACCGCCCGCTGCCGGCCCCGCGGCGCCGCTCGCCGCCGGCCCCGCCGCACCGCGCAGCGGTCGTTCCCACCGCAGCCGGGACAGCACGGTCGACGCCGGTACGGACGTGCCGGGCGGGAGCGTGGCGAGCAGGGCGAGGGCGCGGCGGCGGACCTCGGGGGCCGGGGAGCGGTCCAGGTGCGGTCCGAGGGCGGCGAGCGCGCGCCCCTTCGCGTCGGCGGTGCCGACCACGCCCGAGGTGCGGGTCGCGGCCAGCCAGCCGGCCGCCAGCACCGCCCATCGCTCGTGATCGGGCAGCTGCCGCCACTCCTCGGCGGCCGGGGTGGCCGCGTACCGCTCGTCGGCCTCGCCGTCGGAGGCGATCAGCCCGGCCGCGTAGGCGAGTTCGAGCCAGAAGGCGGCGAGCCGTTCGGTGGTGTCCAGGGCGGTCGCGGTGCGCTTGAGGTCGCGGACGCTCATCCCGCCGGCGCGCAGCACGGGCGGGCCGCCCAGGTCCCACTCCTTGAGCAGTTCCTCGACGGTCGCCAGGGCGGTGAACGCCTGGCTCGCCGCGGCGTTGTCCACAAGCTGTGGATCGCGTTCCGTCGTGGGCGTCAGCGCCGGCGGCACCGGCTCCGGACTGCGGTGCGCGCGCCCGCCGCGCAGATGGAGCGCCGCCTCCCGCGGCAGTACGACGTTGCGGGCGCCCGCCGGCAGCAGCAGACCGCGGTCGAGCAGCCAGTGCAGATGGGGGGCCGGGCGGTCGGTGACCGCGCCGTACGGCGGGCCCCACAGCAGCCTGTCGAGGACGGCGACGGACTCGGCCGGCGCGGTGTCCAGCAGCGCCGCCATCCGCTCCCGGTCGCGGAACAGCGCGGTCAGCGCGGCGACCGCGGAGACCGGGTCGTGGGTGGGGGGCAGCCCGGCCGCGGCCAGGATCTCCTGCAGCCGGCCGGGCGACATCCCGGCGGCCGCCTCGGCGACCGTCGGGCCCAGACCGGTCGGCGACGGGCGCGTGGCGCCGGGTGCCAGCAGCTCCCGGGCCGTCCGCACCAGCCGCAACCGGTCGTCCGGCCCCCACACCAGGGCCTGCCCGCGCAGTTCCGCGACGGCCCCGGGCAGCGCGGCGGCCACCGCCTCGTCCCCGGCGTCCCCGCCCATCAGCGCGCCCAGCGTGTCGTACGGGCACGGGTCGGGCGCCACCGCCAGCGCCTCGGCGGTCTGCAGCGCGAACCGGTCCAGCCGCTCCACCGCGCGCACCACCGATGCCCGGGTCCCGGCCCGGGTCGCCAGCTGGGTGACGTCGCCCGGCACCGGGCTGAGGAGATCGGGCCGTGCCCGCAGCAGCCCGACGAGCCCGCTGTCACTACGGGTCCGCAGCTCCTCGGCGAGGGTCCGGGGGGTATCGGTGGTCATTCGTACAACGTTAGCCGGGCGGACGGGGGAGGGGCAGGGAGCGGCGGCGGGGTACCGGAGGATCCGGCGCCGGGCCGCCCGCGGGGGATCCGCCGGCGCCGCGCCGCCGCTCCGGGCCGGGCGGCGGCCGGCGCGGTACCGTCGGGGCAGCAACCAGCGGACGCCGCAGGGGATTTCGTGGGGATCGAGAGTGAGCAGCTCGTCTTTGACTATCTGAGCCGGGTCGGTGACCTGGCCCAGCAGCGGGGCCTGCCCGCCGCCGCGCGGATGCGGCTGGTGTCGGGGCTCCGGACGGAGATCGAGGCGCAGAGGGCCGACTCGGTGGTGGGCACCAAGCGGATGCTGGCGCGGCTGGGGACGCCGGAGGCGGTGGTCGAGGCGGCCGGGGGCGCCCCGGCGGCGGCCGGGGCCCCGCAGCCGGACCCGGCTCCGTCCGCCTCGTCCGGCCCGTCCGCCCGGTTCGCCGTCCGCGACCGGCTCGGCGCGTTGACGGCCTGGCGCGACGGGCTGCTCGCCAAGGCGGCGCCCAAGGAGCAGGCGGCGCCCAAGGAGCAGACGGCGGACGGGGACAGGGCGGCGGAGGGGCACGACGCGCCCCGGAACGGCGACCGGCCGGCGTCCGGCAGGGGAGGCCTCCTCGCCAAATTCGCCAAGGGCCCGGCGTCCGGCAAGCTGCCCGGCCCGCGTGCGGGCGAGCCGGAGTCCGCGCCGTCCGCCGGGCTGCCGCCGCACCTCGCCGGTGCGGACGAACTGGGTGACGGGCAGGACGCGCCCGACTGGTGGCGGGTGGAACCCGGGCCGTACGGGCCGGGGGAGACGGTGCCCGGCTTCGTGGGCGGGATCGAGATCCCAGAGATGTGGCACCGCCCGAAGGGCGACCCGGCCGGGCGGCCGTCGCTGCGGAAGGACGGCACGGAGGCCGACGGCGATGCGGACGGGGACGACGCCCGGGCCCGCGCGGAGGACGGTGCGGACGGCGGCGCGGACGAGGGCGCGGGCGACGACGCGGTGGCGGCGGAGGCCGCCCGGCCGGTGCCGCTGCGGGCCTGGCTGAGTCCGGTGCCGGCGCTGGCGGTGGTCCTCCTGGTGGCCGGGGCGGTGCTGGGGTCGTGGCTCGCGCTGGCGGGCGGCTGGGCGCTCGCCTATGTGTCGCGGCGGCTCAGCCCCGTCGAGGCCAAGTTCGCGGCGCTCGGGGTGCCCGGGACCGTCGTCGGCGGTCTGCTGGTGTGGCTGTGGGGCCGGTTCGACGGGCGGTGGGGCGAGCCGATCGCGCCGGGGCGGCTGGGCCAGGAGCTGATGGAGGCACTGCCGGGTGTGGTGCGGGTCGCGGCGGTCGCCTCGGCGCTGTTCCTGCTGTGGCGGATGCGGCGGACGGTCCGCTAGCGGTGCCGGCGCCCGTCCGGCAGGGTGCCCTGACGGCCCAGGCCTCTCAGGACGGACGGTCGAGGCCCTTCAGGACTTCGCCCGCCCGCCCGCACGCCGCGCTCGGCACCTCGGCTAGGCGTAGCCACCGTCCGGGCGCCCGTGGGGCGGCGGGCACAATGGCGGCCATGGCTGCGTACCCCCTGACGGTCGGTTTCGACCTCGACATGACGCTGATCGACTCCCGGCCCGGCATCAAGGCCGCGTACGAGGAGCTGTCCGCGAGGACCGGCACCCATGTCGACGCCGAGGCCGCGGTGACCCGGCTGGGCCCGCCGCTGGAGGAGGAGGTCCGCCGCTGGTTCCCCGAGGAGCGGGTGGCGGAGATCAGTGCCCTCTACCGCGCGCTGTACCCGGAGCACGCGATCACCCCCACCCCCGCGCTGCCCGGCGCCCACGAGGCCGTCGCCGCGGTGCAGGCGGCCGGCGGCCGGGCGATTGTGGTGACCGCCAAGTACGAGCCGAACGCCAAGCTGCACCTGGCCCACCTGGGCCTCGGACCGGACGCGGTGATCGGTTCGCTGTGGGCGGAGGCCAAGGCCGAGGCGCTGCGCGACCACGACGCGGGGGTCTACGTCGGCGACCACACCGGTGACGTCCGGGGCGCGCACGCCGCCGGGGCGCTGTCGGTGGCGGTGGCCACCGGGCCCTGCGACGCGGCGGAGCTGCGGGCGGCCGGCGCCGAGGTGCTGCTCGCCGACCTGACGGAGTTCCCGTCCTGGCTGGCGCGTTACCTCGCGGAGGGCGCAGCGGGCGCGGACGGCGCGGACCCCTCGGCGGCCGCCACCGCCTGACGCCGCTGGACCACCGCGGAACGGATCACTCCGCTCGCGGCGACCAGGAAGCCGGCGCCCATCAGCATGCACAGCCAGTAGAAGCCCCACGGAAGCGGCGTGGAACCGAGGAACAGCGGCGTCACCGTGGCGAGAGTGGCCAGCGCGCCAACTAGGAACATGATCGCGCCGATTCGGACCAGCAGATCCCCTGCCCGGGGCGTTTCGTCAGACACCTGACCAGGGTAAGTCCGCACCGGAAGCACCGAGGATCCCCCCGGCGGCGTCTTGTCACCGGCCGGGCGACCATTAGCCTTGGTGGTGGCGGGTCCTGCGGCCCGCTGCATTGCTATCCAGACCGTTTCTTCCGCGGTTCCGCGGCAGACCCCATCCCAGTTTTTTTCCAACGAGTACGAGGACGAGGACAGACGTGCCTACCGGCAAGGTCAAGTGGTTCAACAGCGAGAAGGGCTTCGGCTTTCTCTCCCGCGACGACGGCGGTGACGTCTTCGTGCACTCGTCGGTGCTGCCGGACGGTGTGGCCGCACTCAAGCCCGGCCAGCGCGTGGAATTCGGCGTCGTCGCAGGTCAGCGCGGCGACCAGGCGCTGACGGTGACACTCCTCGACCCCGCACCCTCGGTGGCCGCGGCACAGCGCCGCAAGCCCGACGAACTCGCCTCGATCGTCCAGGACCTCACCACGCTCCTGGAGAACGTCACCCAGCAGCTGGAGCGCGGCCGCTACCCCGACAAGGTGCACGGCGCCAAGATCGCCGGCATGCTGCGGGCGGTCGCCGACCAGCTGGACGTCTGACCTCAAGGACCGCCCGGCACCCACCTCATACGAAACGCAGCGCATCGCGGCCGAGGGGCGGCACCAGCCCCTCGGCCGCGGCGCGGGTGAGCAGCCCGCGCACCGCGGCATAGCCGTCCTCGCCGAGGTCGGCGGTGAACTCGTTGACGTAGAGCCCGATGTGCTGGTCGGCCACCTTCGGGTCCATCTCCTGGGCGTGCTCCAGCACGTACGGCCGGGACGCCGCCGGGTCGTCCCAGGCCATCAGCACCGACGTCCGGATGGCCGCCGCGAGCTCCCGCAGGGTCCGCTCGCCCAGCGACCGCTTGGCGATGATCGCGCCGAGCGGGATCGGCAGCCCGGTGGTCTGCTCCCAGTGCTCGCCCATGTCCGCCAGGCACACCAGCCCGTAGTCCTGGTACGTGAACCGGGCCTCGTGGATGACCAGTCCGGCGTCGACCTTGCCGTCCCGCACGGCCGGCATGATCTCGTGGAACGGCAGCACCACGATCTCCCCGACCCCGCCCGGCACCTCGGCCGCCGCCCACAGCCGGAACAGCAGATACGCCGTCGACCGCTCGCTGGGCACCGCCACCGTCCGGCCCGCCAGGTCCGCCGGCGACCTCTGCTCGCGGGTCAGCACCAGCGGCCCGCAACCGCGCCCCAGCGCCCCGCCGCAGGGCAGCAGCGCGTACTCGTCGAGCACCCAGGGCAGCACCGCGTACGACACCTTCAGCACGTCGAACTCACCGCGTTCGGCCATGCCGTTGGTGAGGTCGATGTCGGCGAAGGTGACCGCGAGCTCCGGCGCGTCCGGGACCCGGCCGTGCGCCAGCGCGTCGAAGACGAAGGTGTCGTTCGGGCACGGCGAGTACGCGATGTTCAGCGGCCGGGTCACGGGCCCTCCTCAAGGACGTGGGGGTCTCCCCGCGTGAGCGAAGTCGAGCGTGGGGGAGGATCCGGAGCCGGCCCGGCGGTGGCCGCCAGGGCTCCGGGAAGCGTACGGAAGGCGCCGGTCAGCGCGGTGAGCGCGGCCCCGATGCGCCAGGCGGCCCGGTCGCGCGGGCCGACGGCGTTGGAGACGGCCCGGACCTCCAGCACGGGCACCCCGTGCGCGGCGGCCGCCTCCGCGACCCCGAAGCCCTCCATCGCCTCGGCCAGCACCCCCGGATGACGCTGCGCCAGCTCGTCGGCGCGGGCGGCGCTGCCGGTGACCGTGGAGACCGTGACGACGGTGCCGGTGACCGCGCCCGCCGCCGTCGCGACGGCCTTCACCAGCGCCGGGTCGGGGCGGTGCCGCACCGCCCCGAAACCGAGATCGGTGACCGGAACGAAGCCGTCCGGGGTCTCGGCGCCCAGATCGGCCGCCACGATCGCGTCCGCGACCACCACCGCGCCCAGCGGCGCGCCGGGGGAGAAGCCGCCGCCGATACCGGCCGAGACCACCAGGTCGTACGGCTGCCCGGCGAGCGCCGCGGCGGTCAGCGCGGTGGCCGTGCCGACGGCCGCGGCGGCCGGTCCGACCCCCGCGGCCAGCACGTCGAGCGCCACCGGCCCGCCGTCCGCCCGGCACAGCGCGTAGCCGCCCGGCAGCACGGCCGGCGCGCCGGGCTCCGCCGCGGCGCACACCGCGTCGCGCTCGGCGGCCACCGCGGTGACGGCCAGCACCCGCAGCGGCCGGCCGGCGTCGCTCGGTGCGCTCAGCGGGCTCAGTCCTTCTGCTTCAGCGTGAAGTGCCACATCGTCGTGGGGCCGTCACCCTCGTGCAGCTCGGCGACCTGCAGGGTGACGTCCTTGGTGTACGTCGTCTGACCGGTCTGCGGGTTCTGCTGCATGAACAGCGTGTCCGCGTCGAAGCTGCGGTACGTCTGCTTGCTCGGCTCGCGCATCACGGGCCCGGCGCCGATGACGATCCAGCCGGACTTGGCGACCTCCGGGTCGACACCCACGCGCACCTTCTCACCGGGGTGCACGGTGATCGTCTTGCCGCCCTTCTTCGTGATGCAGGCGGCCACAACCTTCCTGGACAGTTCCTTGCCGTTGCCGTCGCAGCCGGGGGTGGCCTCGGCCGTCACCGTCGACGAACCGACGGTCACGGTCGCGAGCGCGGTCGGCTTCTCGCAGGCGGAGAGGGTCACCAGACCCAGGGACACGGCACCGATGGCGGCAGCGGCGCGGCGGCCCTTGCCCCAGGAGATCAACGCAGCGGTCATACGGGCAGGCTATCTGGCGCCCCGTCCCACGCCACCCCCGGGTGCGGCGTGCCGCGCGGCACGCCCCGAGGGGGTGCCTCCCGCTCACGTCGGGCCGATCGGAAAGACACCCCCGCGGCCCCGTCCCGCAGCGCTCAGGCCACCCGCGGCGTCGCCGTACCGCCCCGCCGCGCCGCCTGCAGCAGCCCCCGCACCGACAGCGCCGCGCCCGCCGCCACCAGGCCCGCGGCGACCGCCATGCCCACCACCCCGGCCAGCGGCAGCGCGATCCCGAGCGCGCCGCCCACCACCCACGCCAACTGCAGCGCCGTCTCCGACCGGGCGAACGCCGAGGTGCGTACCTCCTCCGGCACGTCCCGCTGGATCATCGCGTCCAGCGACAGCTTCCCCAGCGCCTGGCACAGTCCCGCGGTCGCCGCCGCCGCGGTGACCACGACCACGGCCAGCACCGCGTAGAACACCGCGGCCAGCACCGTCGCAGCCAGCGCGAGCCCCAGCACCGCCGCGACGATCGGTTCCGGCCCGCGGGCCCTCAGCCACGCCCCGACCGCCGTGCCCAGCGCATTGCCGACCCCCGCCGCCACCGCCACCAGTCCCAGCGACGCCGCCGCGCCCAGCCCGTCCAGCGGATGCTCGCGCAGCAGGAAGGCCAGGAAGAACGTCAGGAAACCGGAGAGCGCCCGCAGCGCGGCGTTCGCCTGCAGCCCGTGCAGCACGGACGGCCCCACCGTCCGCAGCCCCGGCTTCGGCGCCCGCCCCGCCGCCCCCGCCCGCGCCCCGTTCCGGGACGCCAGCCGGGCCCGCCCCTCGCCCTTCGCCGAGTCGACCTTGTGCGGCAGCGAGAACGACAGCGCCGTGCCCACCGCGAACACCACGAAAGCCCCGTACAGCGGGCACGGCGGCCCCAGCAGATGCAGTCCGGCGCCCGCCGGCGCGGCCAGCCCGGTCGCCAGCAGCCCCGCCAGCGTCACCCGCGAATTGGCCTTCACCAGCGAGATCCGCGGCGGCAGCAGCCGCGGCACCACCGCGCTGCGCACCACGCCGTACGCCTTCGACGACACCAGCACGCCCAGCGCGGCCGGATACAGCTCCAGACCGCCGGTCGCCACCGCCCCCGACATGGTCAGTGCCAGCAGCGCCCTGGCCAGCATCGACCCGGCCATCGCGGCCCGCCGGCCGTGCGGGACCCGGTCCAGCAGCGGCCCGATCACCGGCGCCAGCACCGCGAACGGCGCCATGGTCACCGCCAGATACAGCGCCACCCGGCCGCGCGCCTCGTGGGTCGGCACCGAGAAGAACACCGTCGAGGCCAGCGCGACGGTGATCATCATGTCGCCCGCGGAGTTCACCGCGTGCAGCTCGATCAGCTTGCCCAGCCCCGACTCGCCCGCGCCGTGCGCATGCGTGGCCCGCCGCACGCCACGGGCCGCGCGGGTGAACGGCCGGTGCACGGCCCGCCCCACCGCCTGCGCGGCCCGCCGGCCCCGGCTGCCGCCGAACCCGCCGCGCGTCGGTGCGCGCGGCTTCCGTACCTTCGACGCCCGCGCGGCAGCCACCTGGCCATAGTGCCCCAACTCGCCCAGGACCGGGCGGTTCCTCCCCCTTGCCGCGCGGGGCGCACCGGGCCGCCACCACCACCCGCTGCCAATTGCCGCTCCCTCCGAGGAGTCGTACACGGTTGAAGGGGTAGCGTGTCTAGCGCGCCACCGGCGGTCGGTTTTGGCCGCGTGTCTCATTGCGATCCGCGATCCCGCAGAATGGGTTGCAAGAGGTGCGCTCGACCGAACCGATCGGGCGCGGACGTCGACGCGGTCCCCAGGTCCGCTCCGCCCGCCCCGGCCCTCCGGACGGACAAGGACAGCTCCGGCTGGCGCACTCGTGAGACGGCGTGGAAGAGAGAATCGATTCTTGTGAGTGCTGCGATGCGAAGCCGTACCCCTGACCGCCTGTGCGCCGAGGCGGTCGACCTCGCCCGGGCGGCGGCGGAGGAGACCGCACTCCCCGGCATGGTCGGCGAGCACATCGAGGCCGTGGCCGAGGGCGACCGCGTCGTCACCCATCTCTTCACCTGCAACGAACCCGGCTACCGCGGCTGGCGCTGGGCCGTGACGGTCGCCCGCGCCTCCCGCGCCAAGGTCGTCACCCTCGACGAGACGGTCCTGCTGCCCGGCCCCGACGCCCTGCTCGCCCCCGAGTGGGTGCCCTGGAGCGAACGCCTCCGCCCCGGCGACATGGGCCCCGGCGACCTGCTCCCCACCGAGGCCGACGACCTCCGCCTGGAACCCGGCTTCACCGGTGAGGAGACCCCGCCGCCGAACTCCGCGGTCGCCGAGGGCATGGCCGCCGAGGTCGCCGACTCCGAAGAGGCCGACGTCGTCCCCGGCTCGCCCGCGCTCCAGCCCGCCCCGGCCCGCGGCGGCATCGCCGACGTCGCCGCGGAACTCGGCATGACCCGTGCCCGGGTCCTGTCCCGCTACGGCCTGCACGCCGCCGCCGACCGCTGGGAAGAGGCCTTCGGCGCCAAGACCCCGATGGCCCAGGCGGCCCCCGCGACCTGCATGACCTGCGGCTTCCTCACCCCGCTCACGGGCTCGCTGCGCCAGGCCTTCGGCGTCTGCGCCAACGAGTTCGCCCCCGCGGACGGCCGCGTGGTCTCCCTCTCGTACGGCTGCGGCGCCCACTCCGAGGCCGCCGTCATGCCGAAGCCGCCGCGTCCCGCGCCCCCGGTGGTCGACGAAACCGTCGTCGAACCGCTGGCCCTGCGCCCGGAACGCGACGGCGGCTCTGTCGAGGAAGCCGGCCCGGCGGAGGAACTGGGCCACAGCTGAGGCAGCCCGGGCCGGGGCCGGCCGCGCCAGAGGCGCAGCCGGCCCCGGCCCTTGTCATTCCCCGCCGGCGGGGGCGCCCCCGGCCCGGACCGGCCTCCCCGCCGTAGGCGGGCCCGCGGCGCCGCGGGCCGCAACGCGGGGCGATACCGTCAACCTCATCGACGGACACAGAGGAGACGAAGACGTGGCAGCTACGTCGTGGGTGCGAGGCGCAACCGGCGACCCGTTCGGAACGGCTCGGCTGCGGCGCGGCGTGCTGGACGCCTGGGCCGCCTCACCGGCCCGGTTCCGGGAGGACGCCAACGCGGAGGAGGACCTCGCGCTCGGCGGCTACCGCGACCGCCTCGCCGTGGAGCTGGCGCAGAACGCCGCGGACGCGGCCGCCCGGGCCGGCGTCCCCGGCCGGCTCCGGCTGACCCTGCACCCGGCCGACGGCGGCGCGCCCGCCGTCCTCGTCGCCTCCAACACCGGCGCCCCGATCGACGCCACCGGCGTCGAATCGCTCTCGACGCTGCGCGCCTCCGCCAAGCGCGAGTCCAGCGTCGCGGCCGGCGCGGTCGGCCGCTTCGGCGTCGGCTTCGCCGCCGTGCTGTCCGTCAGCGACGAACCGGCACTCGTGGGCCGCACCGGCGGCGTCCGCTGGTCCCTGGCCGAGGCCCGCGCGATGACCGAGGAGGTGGCCGCGCACAGCCCCGGCCTCGGCGGTGAGCTGCGCCGCCGCGAGGGCCACGTACCGCTGCTCCGGCTCCCGCTGCCCGCCGAGGGCACCGCACCCGACGGCTACGACACCGCCGTCGTCCTGCCGCTGCGCGACGGCGCCGCGCAGGACCTCGCCGAGCGGCTGCTCGCCGGCATCGACGACGCGCTGCTCCTCACCCTCCCCGGCCTGGCCGAGGTCATCGTCGAAACCCCCGACGGCGTACGGGAGTTGCGGCAGCACCGGCAGGGGCCGTACCTCGTCGTCGAGGACAGCGAGCGCGGCACCACCCGCTGGCGGGTGGCGTCCGACGGCGGCCCGCTGGACCCGGCACTGCTCGCCGACCGGCCCGTCGAGGAGCGGCTGCGCCCGTTCTGGTCGGTGACCTGGGCGGTACCGGTGGACGCCGACGGCGCCCCGGCCCGCCCGCGGACCGCGCCGGTCGTGCACGCCCCGACACCCACCGACGAGCCACTGGGCCTGCCCGCCCTGCTCATCGCCTCCTTCCCGCTGGAGCCGACCCGCCGCCACGTCGCGCCCGGCCCGCTCGCCGACTTCCTGGTCCAACGGGCCGCCGCGGCCTACGCGGACCTGCTGGCCGGCTGGCAGCCGGTGACCGTCGGCACCCTCGACCTGGTGCCCGGACCGCTGGGCAAGGGCGGCCTGGACAGTGAGCTGCGCCGCCAGGTGCTCGCCCTGCTGCCACGGGTCCGCTTCCTGCCGAGCGCCGCCGCGCCGACCACCGCCGCGTCCGGCGCCGACGAGCAGCCCGAGCCCGCGGGCGCACCGCGCGACGAGTGGGACGACACCGAAGGGACCGCGGACGCCCCGCGCTACGTCCTGCGGCCCACCGAGGCCGAACTGCTGGAGGGCGCCGGCGCCGCGACCGTCGCCGTCCTCGCCGAACTGTTCCCCAGCCTGCTCCCCGCGGGACTCGAACGCCGCCCGGAACTACGGTCGTTGGGCGTGACCCGGGTCCCGCTCGGCGAGATGGTCGACCGGCTCGCCGGCGTCGAGCGCCCGCCGGGCTGGTGGTGGCGGCTCTACGACGCGCTGGCCGGCACCGACCCCGACCGCCTCACCGGCCTGCCGGTGCCGCTGGCCGGCACCGCGACGCCCGGCCCCGCCGGCACACACGGCGCGGTACGGACCACCATCGGCCCCCGCCAGGTCCTGCTGCCGCTGCCCGGCGGCGGCCCGGACGAGGACGGCGGGGCCGCCGCCCGGCACCGCACCCTCGCCCGGCTCGGCCTGAAGGTCGCCCACCCCGAAGCCGTCCACCCGCTCCTGGAGAAGCTCGGCGCCACCCCCGCCGCGCCCCGCGCCGTGCTGACCACACCCCAGGTGCGCGCCGCCGTGGCGAACTCCCTCGACGCCGACGAGGACGCCTACGACCTCTTCCCCGACGACGACCTCGACGGCGCCGGCCCGAACGGCCCGCTCGGCTCCGAGGAACTGGCCGAGACCGTCCTCGGCCTGGTCCGCGACGCCAACCTCGCCCCGGGCGACGAGCCCTGGCTGGGCGCCCTCGCCCTCCCCGACGAGGACGGCGAACTGGCCCCGGCCGGCGAGCTCGTCTACCCCGGCAGCGCCTTCGAACGGGTCATCCGCGAGGGCGAACTGCCCGCCTGCGACGCCGAACTGGCGGCCCGCTGGGGCGAGCAGCCGCTGACCGCGGTCGGCGTCATGGCCGACTTCGCCCTCGTCCGCGCCACCGACGTCGTCCTCGACCCGGACGAGATGGAGCCGCGCGACACCGACTTCGCCGAGCCCGACGACGTCGGCCTGCTCGACGCCGTCGACGTCTGGTGCGAGGACATCCTCGACGCCCTCCCCGAGACCCCGGTCCCGCCGGTCGTCACCGAACTGGTCGCCGTCCGCGACCTCGACCTGGTCGACGACGACGCCTGGCCCGAGGTCCTGGCCATGCTCTCCCGGCCGCCGCTCCGCGACGCGCTGACCGCCCCGGTCCGGGTCCTCCTCCCCGACGGCACCACCGAATCCGTCCGCCCCTACACGGCCTGGTGGCTGCGCGGCCACCCCGTCCTGGACGGCCGCCGCCCCGCCGGGCTGCGTTCCGCCGCCGGCGACCCGCTGCTGGCCGGCCTGTACGAATCCGCGGACGCCGGTGACGTCGACGCCCAGGTGTTGCGCGCCCTCGGCGTCCGCACCTCCGTCGCCGCCCTCCTCGACGAGCCGGGCGGCGCCGCGGAACTCCTCGCCCGGCTCGCCGACCCGGACCACCCCGTCGGCGCCGCCCAACTCCACGCCCTCTACGGCCTGTTGGCGACCCTCGACCCCGACCAGGTCACCCTCCCCGACTACCTTCGCGCCGTCGTCGACACCGAGGTGCGGGTGGTGGACGCCGCCGACGCGGTCGTCGCCGACGCCCCCGACCTGATGCCGCTCGCGACCGGCCGCCCGCTGCTCCCGGCCGGCCCGTCCCGCGCCGCCGACCTCGCGGAACTCCTCCAGGTGCGCCGGCTGAGCGAGGAGGTCACCGCCGAGGTCCGCTCCGAGGGCGTCCGGCACGAGGTGCCCCCGGCGGTCCGCACCCTCCTCGGCCCCACCACCCCGGCCACCTACGAAGAACACGAGGAACTCCTCGTCGCCGCCGGCCCGGACACCGCCGACGGCACGGCCCCGACCACCGAACTCGACTGGCGCTGGACCCCCGACGGCACCCTCCACGCCGCCACCCTGGAGGGCGTGGCCGCCGGCCTCGCCTGGGCCACCGCCCAGTGGCCCCGCCGCTTCGAGGTCGCCGCCCTCCTGGAGGACCCCGACCGGGGGGACGAACTGGAACGCGCGCGCTGGTTCGACTGACGGCACGGACGGACTCGCAGGAGCCTCAACCGGCCCCGCCCCCCGGCCCCCCGGCCAGCCCCTCCGCCAGTACCTCCGCGAGGTGCCGCCCCTGCCGTCCGCCGAGCTGCTGGAGCTGCGTACGGCAGGAGAAGCCGTCCGCGAGGATTTCGGTGTCCTCGGTGGCGTCCCGTACCGCGGGGAGGAGTTGCTCCTCGGCGCAGGCGACCGAGACGTCGTAGTGGCCGCGTTCGTAGCCGAAATTGCCGGCCAGGCCGCAGCAGCCACCGGCGAGGGCCCCGGTGAGGCCGGCGCGGGCACGGAGACGGCGGTCCGCGGCGTCGCCGAGGACCGCGTGCTGGTGGCAGTGGGTCTGGCCGGCGACCGGACGGCCGAGGCGTGGCGGCTGCCAGGTGGGGGCGTACTGCTCCAGGGTCTCGGCGAAGGTGCGGACCGCGGCGGCGAGACGGGCGGCGCGGGGGTCGTCGGGGAGGAGTTCGGGGAGGTCGGTGCGGAGGGCCGCGGCACAGCTCGGTTCGAGGACGACGAGGGGGCGGCCGGGGCGCAGGAGCGGGGCCAGGGCGTCGACGGTGCGGCGCATGACCTGGCGGGCCCGGTCGAGCTGGCCGGTGGAGACGTAGGTCAGACCGCAGCACAGGGGGCGGTGGCGGCGCAGCCGGAAGCCGGGGCGGAGGGGGGCCGTCGGAGGGAGGAACGGGCGCAGCCCGGCGGCCTCCAGGACCTGGACGGCGGCGCGGCCGACCTGCGGGGAGAGGTGGTTGGTGAAGGTGTCGGGCCAGAGGACGACGGTGCGACCGCCGGAGCTGTCGTGCGCCACCCCCGCGGACCTCCGCCTCTCCCACCACCACCGGGTGAACGTCTTCGTGGCCAGTGCCGGAAGCGGCCGCTCGGGAGTGAGACCGGCCAGGCGGGCGGCCGGGGCGGCCAGCGGGGTCCGGGCCAGGGCGTTGACGACGGGGGCGACGGGGGCGGCGAGGTGCAGCCACTGGGGGAGGCGGCCGAGGCTGTAGTGGGCGGCGGGGCGGAGCCGGCCCTCGTAGTGGTGGTGGAGGAATTCCGCCTTGTACGTGGCCATGTCGACGCCGACCGGGCAGTCGCTGCGGCAGCCCTTGCAGGAAAGGCAGAGGTCGAGGGCGTCGCGCACCTCGGTGGACCGCCAGCCGTCGGTGATCACCTCGCCGGCGAGCATCTCGTGCAGCAGGCGGGCCCGGCCGCGGGTGGAGTGCTGTTCCTCACCGGTGGCCCGGAAGGACGGGCACATGACGTCCGCGGAGCCCGGTCCGGTCCGGGCGTTACGGCACTTGGCGACGCCCACACAGCGGCGGACGGCGGCGCTGAAGTCGCCGTTGTCATGCGGGTAGCCGAAGGCGACCGGGACCGGGTTCCCCGGGAGCGGGGCGAAGCGGAGGTTGTCGTCGAGCCGGGCGGGGTGGACGAGCATGCCCGGGTTGAGGCCGCCGGCCGGGTCCCACAGCGTCTTGAAGTCCTCGAAGAGACCGACCAGTTCGGGCCCGTACATCTTCGGGAGCAGTTCCGCGCGGGCCTGCCCGTCGCCGTGCTCGCCGGAGAGCGAGCCGCCGTGCGCGACGACGAGTTCGGCCAGGTCCTGGGAGAAGGCGCGGAAGCGGCCGATGCCGGGCGGGGTGAGCAGGTCGAAGTCGATGCGGACGTGGATGCAGCCGTCGCCGAAGTGGCCGTACGGGGTGCCGCGCAGGCCGTGCTGCGCCAGGAGGGCCCGGAAGTCACGCAGGTAGGGCCCGAGCCGGGCGGGCGGAACGGCACAGTCCTCCCAGCCGGGCCACGCCTCCGAGCCGTCCGGCATACGGGTCGCGGTCCCGGAGGCGTCCTCGCGGATCCGCCACAGCGCCCGCTGGCCGGCCGGATCGGTGACGACCGCGTGGCCGGTGCTGCCGTCCGCGGCCGCCGCCCGGCAGAGCGCCTCCGCGCGGGCGGCCGCCTCCGCGGGGCCCGCACCGCCCATCTCCACGAACAGCCAGGCGCCGCCCCGGGGCAGCCCCGCCGCGTCGCCCACCAGATCGGCGGCCATCCCCTCGACGGTCAACGGCCGGTGCACGAGCAGGGTGTGGGCGGCCTCGGCGGCGGCGCTCTCGTCGGGGTAGCCGACGACGGCGAGCGCCCGGGCCGCGGGGGTCTCCACCAGCCGCACGGTCGCCTCGGTCAGCACACCGAGGGTGCCCTCGCTGCCGGTGAGGGCGCGGGCCAGGTCGGTGCCCCGCTCCGGCAGCAGCGCATCGAGGGCGTAACCGGAGATACGGCGCGGGAGGTCGGGGTAACCGGTGCGCAACAGGGCCAGTTCGCGGTCGACGAGGGCCTTCACGCCGTCCCGCAGGCGCGGCGGGAGACCGGTGGGGGCGCCCGTGGCGTCGCTGCCGCGGCCGGCCCGTACGCCCTCGCCGCCGTAGGTGAGCAGGGCCAGTTCGCGGACGTTGTCGGCGGTGGTGCCCCAGGCGACCGAGTGCGCGCCGCAGGCGTTGTTGCCGATCATGCCGCCGAGGGTGCAGCGGCTGTGCGTGGACGGGTCGGGGCCGAAGGTCAGCCCGTGGGCGCCGGCCGCCGCCCGCAGGTCGTCCAGGACCACACCGGGCTGGACGACGGCGGTGCGCGCCGCGGGGTCCAGGGAAACGATCCGCCGCAGATGGCGGGTGAAGTCGAGGACCACGCCGACGCCGGTGGCCTGCCCGGCGATGCTGGTCCCGCCGCCGCGCGGCACCACGGGCACGCCGTGCTCCCGGCACACCCGCAGCGCCGCGGCGACATCGTCGGCGTCCCTGGGGGCCACCACCGCCTGCGGCACCCGGCGGTAGTTGGACGCGTCCATCGTCACCAGCGCCCGGTCGGCCGCGGTGAACGAGACCTCCCCCCGCACCGCGGCCGACAGTTCCCGCGCCAGCTCCCGCTGCTCCGTCTGCGTGCGCTCAGCCATGTCTCCAGCCTGCCCACTGGGGCCGGGTCATGCGACGGCCGGTGTGCGGTCCGGCGTGGCGGCCGCGGCGTGGTGGAAACGGAAGAGGTCACGCGGATCGAGACGGGACTTGAGGGCGGCGAGCCGGCGGTGCGCCTCGGCGTCGTGGACGCTGCGGGCGACCTCGGCGGCGTCCGGCCGCTCCCCGTGCCGGCCGAACAGGAAGTTCACGCTCCGGCCGAGCCGCCAGGGCTCCACGGCGGCCAGCGCCTCGGCGTGCAGGGCCCGTACGGCCTGGAGGCCGTCGCCCTGGAGGCCGTCGCCCTGGAGCGGGGAGAGGAGGCGCAGCGCGTAACGGGCGGCGCGGTGGCCGACGGTGCCGGACGGGGCGGCCAGGGCGCCACCGAGATGGTTGAGCTGGACCACACACATCGTCGGCGCGGCCGGCCCGGTGAGCCGTGCCACCCGGCGCAGCGCGGCCGCGTCCAGGTCGCTGAGCAGCGCGTTGTCGCCGTCGTACGCGTGCGGGTCGCTCGGGTCCCGGTGGATGGTGTGCGACGCGGCGTACGGCATCTCCCGCAGGTCGTCGCTGACCCGCGGGGCCACCGCCCGCAGCGGCGCGACCAGTTGCTCGCCCCGCTCCGCACTGCCCGTGTACGCGATGCGGAGGTGCGCGAGGTACCGGCCGCGCAGCCGCTCGGGCAGCTGCGGCAGGTCGGGGTAGGCGATCAGGGCGACGGACGAGGTCAGTTCGTCGGGGACGGTCCCGGTCCAGCGCAGGTACGCGGCCAGCACGTCGTCGACGTGCTCGGCGCCGAAGACCAGCTGGCCGCCGTAGAGCCGGGCCACCGGCATCAGCGCGAACTCCATCGCGGTGACCACGCCCAGGCCGTGGCCGCCGCCGAGCAGCGCCCCGAACAGCTCGGGGTCCCGCTCGGCGGTGAGACGGCGCAGCCGCCCGTCGGCGGTGACCAGGTCGACCGCGCGGACGTGGTCGGCGGCGTAGCCGTAGGTGCGGGCCAGGACGCCCACCCCGCCTCCGAGGGTGTACGAGACGACGCCGACGCCCGGGGACGAGCCGTTGAGCGGCGCGAGCCCGTGCGGGGCGGCCGCCTCGACGACCTGGCCCCACACGGCACCGGCCTCGACCCGCGCGGTGCCGGCCGCCGGATCGACCGTGACGCCGGCCATCCGCCGGGTGGTGATCAGCAGTCCGCCGTCGGTGCCGGCGGCGAGGCCGTGCCCGGTGGCCTGCACGGCGACCGGCAGGCCGTGCGCACCGGCGAACCGCACCGCGGCCACCACGTCGTCGGCGTGCGCCGCCCCGACGACGACGGCCGGCCGGTGCGGGTGCGCCAGCTGGAAGCCGGTGCGCTCGGCGTCGTACCCGTCGTCGCCGGGGAGGAGGACGGGGCCGCGGACGGCCCGGGCGAGGGCGGCGGTGTCGAGCGCGGGGGTGTCGAGCGCGGTGGGGGCGGGGGCTGCGGGCTGCGGGGCGGGGGCGTTGATCTCCATGCCCCGCACTCTCCCGGGATAAGTGGACATCCGTCGTCATATATAAATCGGAAGGTGAAGTCGGACCGCCTGCTGTCGATCCTGTTGCTGCTCCAGACCCGCGGCCGCGTCCCGGCCAGGGAACTCGCCGAGCGGCTGGAGGTCTCGCCCCGCACCGTTTACCGCGACGTCGAGGCACTGTCCGCGGCCGGTGTGCCGGTCTACGCCGAGCGCGGCCGGCACGGCGGCATCGCGCTGCTGCCCGGCTTCCGCACCGACGTCACGGGCATGACCACCGACGAGGCGCGCGCCCTGTTCGTGCTGGCCGCGCAGGGCGCGCACACCGCCCTCGGACTGGACGAGGCGCTCGGTTCGGCGCTGCGCAAGGTGATGGCGGCGCTGCCCGCCCCGCACCGGCCGGCCGCGGAACTGACCGGCCGCCGCATCCTCGTCGACCCGGACCGCTGGCTGGGCGGACCCCGTCCGGCGGCCGACCTGGACGTGCTGCAGACCGCCGTCTTCGCCGACCTGCGACTGCGGATCCGCTACCGCCACAGCGGCGAGACCCGCCTGCGCACCTACACCGTCGACCCGTACGGGCTGGTGGCGAAGGCCGGCACCTGGTACCTCGTCGCGGACCGCCGCGGCCGGCCGCAGCTGTTCCGGGCCGACCGGGTGGCGTCCGCGGTCGTCACCGACGCCCCGGTGCGGCGCCGGCCGGGCGTGGAGCTGGCCGAGGTCTGGCAGCAGCTGCGCCGCCAGGTGGAGGACCGCCCCGCGGACGTCCGGGTGACCGCCCGGATCCGCCGCGACCGGCTGGACCTCGCGGTACGGATCCTGGGCGGCGCACTGACCGGACCGCCCCGTACGGGTGACCTGGAGGGGAGGGGGGCCGGTGACCCGGAGGGGAGGGAGGCGGGTGCCCCGGACGGGGAGGAGGCCGGTGCCTCGAACGGGAGGGGGGCCGGTGACCCGGAGGGGAGGAAGGCCGGTGCCTCGGACGGGAAGGGGCACGTGGCCGGGGAGCAGGGCGGCGAGCGGGACAGGGAGCAGGACAGGGAGCAGGACAGGGAGTGGGACGGGGAGTGGGCCGTCGTCGAAGTGGCCTTCCCCGTGCTGCGCGCCGTGCGGCAGCTGCTGCAGTTCGGCGACGCCCTGGAGGTGCTCGATCCGCCCGAGGCCCGCCGGGAGCTGGCCGAGGCCGCGGCCGGCATCACCGCGCTGTACGCCGCGGACCCGCCGCCCGGGCAGCGCCCACGGGCGTCCGGTGTAACTCCCGGCCCCCGGCCGTCCTCACGGCCCCGGCCCCCGGCCGTCCTCACGGCCCCGGCTCCCGGCCGTCCTCACGGCCCCGGCTCCCCGCCCCGCCGCCCGTCCACGAACGACGCGCCGTCATCTCACCGTCTGGACGTGCCGCCGGACCGCGCACGGTGACGGATTAGGCTTCCTCCGTGGCTGATATCCAGATTCCCGCTGACATCAAGCCCGCCGACGGACGCTTCGGCGCGGGCCCCTCCAAGGTGCGGACGGAGGCGCTGGCCGCCCTGGCCGCCACCGGCAGTTCCCTCCTCGGCACGTCCCACCGCCAGGCGCCGGTCAAGAACCTGGTCGGCAAGGTGCGCGACGGCGTGCGCGACCTCTTCCAGCTCCCCGAGGGCTACGAGGTCGTCCTCGGCAACGGCGGCTCGACCGCCTTCTGGGACATCGCGACGCACGGCCTCATCGAGCGCAAGTCCCAGCACCTCTCCTTCGGTGAGTTCTCCTCCAAGTTCGCCAAGGCCGCCAAGCTGGCGCCGTGGCTGGACGAACCCACCGTCATCACCGCCGACCCGGGCAGCCACCCGGAGCCGTCGGCCGAGCAGGGCGTGGACGTCTACGGCTTCACCCACAACGAGACCTCCACCGGTGTCGCCGCCCCCATCAAGCGGGTGGCCGGTGCCGACGAGGGCGCCCTGGTCCTGGTCGACGCCACCTCCGGCGCCGGCGGCCTCCCGGTCGACATCGCCGAGACCGACGTCTACTACTTCGCCCCGCAGAAGTCCTTCGCCTCCGACGGCGGCCTGTGGATCGGCGTGTTCTCCCCGGCCGCCATCGAGCGCGCCGAGCGGATCCACGCCTCCGGCCGCCACGTCCCGGAGTTCTTCTCGCTCCCCACGGCGATCGACAACTCCCGCAAGAACCAGACGTACAACACCCCGGCGCTGTCCACCCTCTTCCTGCTCAACGAGCAGCTGGAGTGGATCAACGGCCAGGGCGGCCTGGACTGGGCGGTGCGCCGCACCGCCACCTCCGCGCGCACCCTCTACGGCTGGGCCGAGGACGCCAAGTACGCCACCCCGTTCGTCGCCGACCCGGCCAAGCGCTCGCAGGTCATCGGCACCATCGACTTCACCGACGAGATCGACGCCGCGGCCGTCGCCAAGGTCCTGCGCGCCAACGGCATCGTCGACACCGAGCCGTACCGCAAGCTCGGCCGCAACCAGCTCCGCATCGCGATGTTCCCGGCCATCGAGCCGTCGGACGTCGAGGCCCTGACGGCCTGCATCGACCACGTCATCGGCCGGCTGTAACGGCAGGCTCCGCGCCGCACGTCACGACGGCCCCGGCGGGCAACCGCCGGGGCCGTCGCCCGTCCGGCGCCTGTGCGTTGCCCGTGCGGCGCCCGTCCGGGGCCGTCCAGTGCCCGTTCCGTCCGGTGCCCGTTTGTTGACCGTCCGGTGCCCGTCCGCACGACCACCCGATCGGGTCGCCGACGCACCACCCGTACGGACGCATCACGGAGTGACGAAACCGCCCGGATATGCCTGTATGGGGGCATGACGATTCCCCCGATCCCCGGCCTCGCCCCCTTCGAGCGGCAAGGGGCGGTTCTGCTCACCACGTACAAGCGGGACGGCACCGGCGTCGGCACCCCCGTCAACCTCGCCGTCGACGGGGACCACGCCTACTTCCGCACCTACGGCAGCGCCGGCAAGGCCAAGCGGATGCGGAACTTCCCGGACGTGGAGTTCTGCGCCTGCACCTGGCGCGGCCGTCCCACCGGCCCCACCGTCCAGGCCCGGGTGCGGCTGCTGGACCCCCGGACCCGCGAATACCGCCGCGCCGAACGTTCCCTGACCCGGAAGTACCCGCTCATCCACGGCCTGCTGGTGCCCCTGCTGCACCGGCTGAAGCGGGAGCGGACCCTCCACTACGAACTGCGTCCGGCACCGGACGGCTCCTCCTAGCGCGCCGCCGACCACGAGCGCCGCCGACCACAGCGCCGCCCACCAAGCGCGCCGCCGACCACGAGCGCCGCCGACCACAGTGCCGCCCACCATGAGCGCCGCCCACCAAGCGCGTCGCCGACCACGAGCGCCGCTCACCACGAGTGCCGCCGCTATGAGCGCCGCCGCAGCAACCTGCGCACCGCCACCACCAGCCCCGTCGCCACCGCGAGCACCAACGCACCCTTGGCATAACTCGGTTGGAGGCCCCCGTCGGCAGAACCCCCCTCCCCCGACCGGGAGTTGTCCGACCCGCCGCCGCCCTTCCGGTCGCCGCCCCGGGCCGAGTCCGGCAGCTGACTGCCGCTCAGGCCCACCGGCGTGACCTCGCTGTCCCGGCCCTCCGAGCCGTACATCAGCGTCCGGCCGTCAGCGGTGAACGTGACCGATTCACCCTGCTGCTGGATCGGCACGCCCACGCTGCCGAGGTCCGCTGGGCGACCGTTCGCCCAGCGGAAGAGCCGCGAGCCGAAGTACCCCCGCAGGACCAGCCGGGTGCCGTCGGGCGAGAACGCGCCGTCCGTCACCCACAGGTCGGCCGGCGCGACCTTGCGGAACGTGTTGGTTCCGGAGGAGGTCAGGTGCCGCGGACCCTCGTAGATCGCGCCGCCGCCGTCCTGCTTCTTGCTGGCGATGTACACCCGGCCGGTCCGGGGATGCACCATCAGCGCCTCGGCGTCCCGCGGCCCGTCGGCGTACTTCACGGTGTACTGGGTGGCGGTGACCGTGGTGTCGCGCAACTGCTTCGGCTCGGGGAAGCGGTAGATCCAGACGTGGTTCCAGCCGCCGCCGAGGTTGTCGCCGATGTCGCCGAGGTAGAGGTCACCGTCCGGACCGAGCGAGATCGCCTCGACGTCCCGCGGCGCCCCGATGCCGCGCAGGGTGATCCTGGCGACGGTCCGGCCGGTCCTGCCGTCCACGGCGTAGACGTACGGGCCGTCGTCGCTGTCGTTGTGGGTCCAGTAAATGCCGGGGTGCGCGCGGCTGGCGGCCAGACCGCTGGACTCGGTGATCCGCGGATCACCGATCGTGAAGCCGTCCGGCTCATCGGCGGCGGCCGGCACCACCGCCACCACCCCCACCCACAAGGCCCCCGCGGCACCGGCCGCGCACAGAAGCGAACGCATGGCCACAGACTGCCATCTGTGGGTGCGGGGTGGGGGCGGGTGCGGGTGCGGGGGCCGCGGGCGCTGTGGGGACCGGGGGGCGGTCCGCGCCGGGCGGGCCGTCGGGCCCGGTAGACCGTGGGGCCGGTAGACCGCGGGGCAGGGAGGCCGGGGGCACGGAAGGCCGTGGGCCATGGGAGGCCGTGGGCCATGGGAGGCCGCGGGGGCCTTGCGCGTGGGGCGGCCCTGGCCGGGGGCGTCCGGCGTCGCGTACGGGCGGGGGCCGGCGTACCGTACGGGTGGGACGGGGGCGCGTACTGGCGGGAGACGGGGCGCGTACGGGCGGGGCCGGCGTCACGGACGGGTGGGACGGGGGGCGCGTCGGGCGGAGGCGGGGCCGGCGTCGCGGGCGGGCGTGGCGTGGCCAGCGTCACGTACCGGGCAGTAGGGGTTCTCGGACATCATGGCCGGATGAGGATCATGTTCGTCGGCGACTCGATGACGATCGGGAGCGCCGGCGATTTCACCTGGCGCTACCGGATGTGGCAGCACCTGAACGCCTGCCTCGGCGGCCCGTACCGGATCGTCGGGCCGCGCCAGACGCTCCACGAACCGGCCGAGGACGCCGCCACCTCGCACGCCTACCGCGACCCGGACTTCCCCGAGCGCGCCCGCGGACACCTCGCCGGATGGGGCGAGGGCTGGCTGCACATGGCGCCGGTGATCGGCGAGACGGTACGCCGGTACCGCGTCGACACCCTGCTGGTCTCGCTCGGGCTGATAGACCTCGGCTTCTACACCAACGCCGAGCAGACGGCGGAGAACGTCCGGGAGTTCGTCGCCGCGGCGCGGGACGCGGCGCCGCACATACGGGCGGTGCTGATGCCGGTCATCCCCAACGTACGGGCGGCGGCGGACCCGGCGTTCGGCGCGGAGTGCGCACGCTTCAACGAACTGCTCGCCAAGGCCGTCGCCGACCTGTCCACCCCCGCCTCACCGTTGCTCCTGGCCTCCGAGCCGGCCGGCTGGCAGATCGACCTGTCCACGTACGACGGCACGCATCCCTCGGAACGGGGCGAACACCTCCTCGCAGCGGCATTCGCCGACGCGATGCACCAGGGGTGGGGCGTGGGTCGGCCTTACGACGCGGCCTGATCGCCCCGTACCCCTCCGCTGCGCTGTGCGGCGCCTCCCACGTACCTGGCCGTCCCGCCGCGGGGCTTGCTCACCGTTGCGCTGTGCGGCGCCGCGTACGTACTTGGCCGTCCCGCCGCGGTTGTTGAGCGCACAACGGCGAGAAACCACCACGGCGGGACAGCCAAGAACGTGGGAGGCACCGCACAGCGCAGCAGACAGATACGTAACCCCCCAAACCAACTACCCTTGCTTAGAGCACACTTGAACGGCTTGGCTGAATACCCATGAAGTACACGCAGCTTGGACGCACCGGACTCAAGGTCAGCCGACTCGTTCTCGGGACGATGAACTTCGGCCCGCAGACGGACGAGGCCGACAGCCACACGATCATGGACGCGGCGCTCAGCGCGGGCGTCAACTTCTTCGACACCGCCAACGTCTACGGCTGGGGCGACAACAAGGGCCGCACCGAGAAGATCATCGGCTCGTGGTTCGCCAAGGGCGGCGGCCGGCGCGACAAGACGGTGCTGGCCACCAAGGTCTACGCGAACATGGCGCCGGACAGTGAGGGCGCCTGGCCGAACCACGACAAGCTCTCCGCGGTCAACATACGGCGCGCGGTGGACGCCAGCCTCAAGCGGCTGGGCACCGACTACATCGACCTCTACCAGTTCCACCACGTCGACCGGGACACGCCCTGGGACGAGATCTGGCAGGCCATCGACGTCCTCGTCCAGCAGGGCAAGATCCTCTACGCCGGCTCCTCCAACCACGCCGGCTGGCACATCGCCCGCGCCAACGAGACGGCCGCGCGCCGCGGTTCGTACGGGCTCGTCAGCGAGCAGTGCCTCTACAACCTCTTCGAGCGGCGCGCCGAGATGGAGGTCATCCCGGCCGCACAGGGCTACGGCCTGGGCGTCATTCCCTGGTCCCCGCTGCACGGCGGGCTGCTGGGCGGCGCGCTCCGCAAGGAGCGGGAGGGCGGCGGCGCCCGGTCGGTCTCCGGCCGCTCGGCCGATTCGCTCACCGACGCAAAGGTCCGCGCGCAGATCCAGTCCTACGAGGAGCTGCTCGACAAGCACGGCTTGGAGCCCGGCGAGGTCGCCCTGGCCTGGCTGCTGACCCGGCCCGGCGTCACCGGCCCGATCGTCGGCCCGCGCACCTCCGCACAGCTCGCGTCCGCGCTGCGCGCCGTCGAGCTGGAGCTGCCGGACGAACTGCTCGCCTCACTGGACGAGATCTTCCCCGGCCCCGGCCCGTCCCCGGAGGCGTTCGCCTGGTGAACCCCGGTTCGCCGGCCGTGCCCCGTCAAACCGTGCCCCGTGAGGCCGCGGCTCGCGAAGGCCGTGCCGCGCGAGGTCCGGGTCCGCGAGGTCGTGCCGCGTGGGGTCGTAGAGGTCGTGCCGCGCGAGGCCGTGGTCCGCGAGCCGTAGACCGCGTTCCGGGGCGTCAGTGCAGCGCTGCCGCCACGATCACGACGATGAGCAGCACGGCGAGCAGGCCGGACATGACGCGGTTACGGGTTTTCGGGTCCACCCTCTGAGCGTAACCGGGGTGGACCCGAACATTTCACCGGGCCGACCGCCCGCCCGCCTCACCCGACCGACCGCCCGCCTCGCTCGACCGCCCCCGGCCTCACCCGACCGCCTCGCTCGACCGCCCCCGCCTCACTCGCCCAGCGGCCAGGAGGCGATCTCCTCGTAGTGGGACTGGGCTCCGGCCTTGCCGGGGGTGGGCGGATGGCTGCGCATCAGGGAGAGCCTCCCGACCGTCCAGGCGCGGCCGCTGAATTCCTTCAGTGCGGCCGCGTACGGGGCGAGCTTCAGATGGCCGATGCGGTTCCGGGCGAGGGTGAGGTGCGGGGTGTAGGGGCGGTGCTCGTCCACGTCGAGACCGACCCGCCGGCCCGCGGCCGCCGCCGAGTCGGCCAGCTTGCGCATGGCCGGCCGGTCGCCGTCCGCGCCGGCCCACACCACCCGGTCCGCAAACCGGCCACCGCCGGCGATCCGCAGCTCGTACGGATCCCGGCGGTGGGCCGCCCGGGCAAGCCGTTCCTGCAGCTCGGGCACGGTGTCGTCGGGGACCTCGCCGTAGAAGGCGAGGGTGAAGTGCCAGCCGTCCCGCGCGCTCCAGCGCAGACGCTCGGCCGCGGGGAGCTTCTTGAGCAGCGCCACCTCGGCGGCGAGTTCGTCGAGCACGGCGGCCGGCGGCAGGACGGCGGCGAAGAGTCTCATGCGGTCAGTGTGGCGCAGCCGGGGGCGGTCGGTGGTGGCGCAGCCGGACCACCGACCGGCTGCACGTCCGCCGCCGTCCACCGCCGATCCGGCGCACGTGTTTCCGCACTCTGGTTCAGCGGTTCAGTGGCTCAGCGGTTCAGTGGCTCAGCGGTTCAGTGGCTCAGCGGTTCAAGGGTTCAGCACCGGGATTCGGCGGTCCGGCTCCGGCTCAGCCGCGGATCTCCTTGCGGGACGCGTCCCCACCGATGCTGATCTTGCGAGGCTTGGCGCGCTCCGCGATCGGAATCCGCAGGGTCAGCACACCTGCGTCGTAATCGGCCTGGATGCGCTCGGTGTCGAGGGTGTCGGCCAGCATCAACTGCCGGGAGAAGACGCCCAGCGGACGCTCGGAGAGCTCCATCTGCACATCGTCGGCCTTGGTGATCGGACGGCGCTCGGCCTTGACGGTCAGCATGTTCCGCTCGACGTCGATGTCGATCGCGTCCGGGGAGACACCGGGCAGGTCGAGGGCGATCACATACTCCTCGCCCTCGCGGTAGGCGTCCATCGGCATCGTGGACGGCCGCGACCAGGTGCCGGACGTGCCCAGCAGCTGCTGGGTGAGACGGTCGAGCTCACGGAACGGGTCGGTGCGCATCAACATCGTGAAACACCTCCAGGGGGATCAGGCTCTGATTGCCTGCCAATGCGCTTCACCTGTCTTCCGTTGTAACATGTCATCCGATGGATGACAAGTGAGATGTCATCGACCAGTTGACGCCTTGATGAGGTAAGAACCCACGCCGTGCCGCCTCGGCATCTCGCTGTCCTGGTGTCTAAGGCGTTGTGGTTGTGTCTTGACGTTGATCGCGTCGCGAAGGAGAGCCCCGTGCCCGCAGACGAACGCCCCGAGAGTGCCGCACCCGCGTCCTTCCTCGCCGCCGCGGCCGCGCTCCGCACGATCGACGAGGCCCTGCGCAGCGCCCGTACCGAGGAGACCGACGCACCGGCCGACGGTCCGGCCCATGCGTTGGGCGGCGCACCGTCGGGCGGCGCATCACCGACTGGGACATCACCGGCTGGGGCAGCATCGGCTGGCGCATCACCGGCCGTGGAGGGCAGCCGCGCCGAGCAAGCACTGGCCTCGCTGCTGTTGTTGCGGGAGGTGCGCGAGCGGCTCGCGACGTGGGAGACGGGGCTGATCGAGACCGCCCGGGAGGCCGGCGCCAGCTGGGCCGACCTGGCAGAACCCCTCGGCGTGGCCAGCCGACAGGCCGCCGAACGCCGCTATCTGCGGCTGCGCCCCGGCGCCGCCGGCACCACCGGCGAGCAACGCGTCAAGGCGACCCGCGACCGCCGCGCCGCCGACCGCACCGTCACCGCCTGGGCCCGCCACAACGCCGCCGACCTGCGCCGCCTCGCCGGCCAGATCGCCGCCCTGACGGACCTGCCCACCGCCGCCCGCACACCCCTCGAAGAGCTCGGGCAGGCGCTCGGTGACAGCGACGCCGCCCAGCTCGTCGCCCCTCTCACCGCCACCCGCCCCCACCTTCAGCAGCGCCACCCCCAACTCGCCGCCCGCATCGACGACCTCACCCGCCACACCCACCGCCTCCGCCGAAACAGCGACGACCAGCGCCGTACGACCTCTTGAGGACGCGGAGGCGAGGGCGCGAACCGCGGGGCGGGGCCAAGGGAGGCGGAGCGTAGGTCGGGGCCAAGGGAGGCGGAGCGTAGGTCGGGGGCAAGGGGAGCGCGGAGCGCAGGTAGAGGTCAAGCGCACCAGCCGCCGGCCACTCGACCACTCGGCCGAGCCACCGTGCCTACCCACGTAAGCCGCCCTCGTACGTAAGCCGCCACCGTAAGTAGGCCGCCACAGTAAGTAAGCCGCCCCCTGCGGCGCCCGTACGATGCCCCGAGCCACCACCAGGGCGCACCCGGGCGCCGGTCCTACACCACGCCCTACCGCCCTATCCCCCTACCGTCCTATCACCCCTACCGCCCTACGCCACCGAGGCCAATTCCTGCTCCTCGGACCGCGTGCTGCCGGCGACCCGGGGCACGAACCTGACGTGCGGGTGGCCGGGGCGCAGGTCGATCTTGAGGCGGAGGCCGCCGACCCGGGCGAGGATCAGGCCGATGAGGGCCGCGGCCGCCATGGAGATCAGGCCGCCGGTCAGGAAGCCGATCCGGGCGCCGAAGGCGTCGGTGACCCAGCCGACGATCGGGGCGCCCAGCGGGGTCCCGCCCATGAAGACCATCATGAACAGGCTCATCACCCGGCCTCGCATCAGTGGATCGGTGGCCATTTGCACGCTGGAGTTGGCGGTGACGTTGATCGTCAGGCCGACCATGCCTATCGGTGCGAGCAGCGCCGCGAAGACCCAGAAGGACGGGGCGAGCGCGGCGGTGACCTCCAGGAGGCCGAAGAGCAGTGCCGCGCCCACCAGCAGCCGCAGCCGCGAGCTGCCACGGCGGGCCGCGAGCAGCGCGCCGATCAGGGAGCCGGCCGCCATCAGGCCGTTGAACAGGGCGTACGTACCGGCGCCCTGGTGGAAGACGCGGTAGACGAACGCGGTCAGCCAGATCGGGAAGTTGAAACCGAAGGTCCCGATGAACCCGACCAGGACGATCGGCCATATCAGGTCGGGGCGGCCGGACACATAACGCAGGCCCTCACGCAGCTGGCCCTTGCTACGCGGGACGCGGTCGACCTTGTGGAGTTCGGCGGTCCGCATCATCAGCAGACCGGCGACCGGCGCCACGAAGGACAGGCCGTTGAGGAGGAAGGCCCAGCCGCTGCCGAAGGCGGTGATCAGGAACCCGGCCGCGGCCGGGCCTATCAGGCGCGCCGACTGGAAGTTGGCGGAGTTGAGGCTGACGGCATTGCGCAGTTCGTCCTGGCCGACCATCTCGGAAACGAACGCCTGGCGGGCCGGGTTGTCCACGACGGTGACCAGGCCGAGCAGGAAGGCGACCAGGTAGACGTGCCACACCTGGACGTGGCCGGTGAGCGTCAGCGCGGCGAGCGCGAGGCCGGTGAGACCCATCGCGGACTGGGTGAGCAGCAGCAACTTCCGCTTGGCGAAGCGGTCGGCGATCACCCCGCCGTAGAGGCCGAGCAGCAGCATCGGCAGGAACTGCAGCGCGGTGGTGATACCGACCGCGGCGGAGGAGCCGGTCAGGCTGAGCACCAGCCAGTCCTGGGCGATGCGCTGCATCCAGGTGCCGGTGTTGGACACCATCTGGCCGGTGGCGAAAAGACGGTAGTTACGGATCCGCAGCGAGCTGAACGTCCCCTTACGCGGCGAGCCGAGAGAACCGGAGCCGGCGGCCGTACGGGCACCGCTGTCTATACGGGCACCGTTGTCTGTACGGGCACCGTTGTCTAGACGGGCGCCGGGGCCGGTACGAGCACCGGTGGCGGTACGGGCAGCAGTGACGCCAGGGGCACCAGTGACGCCAGGGGCGCTTGCGGTGCGAGGGGCACCAGTGTCGACCGGAGCACCGGTGTCGACGGTGGCACCCGTGACAGTACGCGCCGCGGCGGTACCGATCGTGGCCGTATCAGCGGCATCCGGGCTCGAACCCGCGTCAGCACCCGGGCCTGCGGTGGCACCCGGACCTGCATCGGCGCCCGGGCCTGCGGTGGCACTTGGACCTGCGGCGGCGCTCGGGGCGTTCGGGACGGCAGGGGTGCTCGGCGTGGCAGAGGCGCTCGGGGCAGGAGGGGAGTCGTCGTGAATGGTGTAGTCGTGGGAGTTCGGTGCGGGGGCGGAGTGTGCTCCGGATCCCGTACTCAAAGTGGGTTCGCCTCCTCGGGCCTCGTGTTCGCTACAGCTGTGCCAGCTTCTCCAATACGGGCGCGGCGGCCCGGATCTTGGCCCACTCGTCCTCGTCCAGGCCGGAGGCCAGCTCGGTGAGCCAGGCGTTGCGCCGGCGGCGGCTCTCCTCCAGCATCGCCTCGGCCTCTTCGGTCTGCGTGACGACCTTCTGGCGGCGGTCGTCGGGGTGGGGCTCCAGCCGGACCAGCCCCTTGGCCTCCAGCATGGCCACGATGCGGGTCATCGACGGCGGCTGCACATGCTCCTTGCGTGCCAGCTCGCCGGGGGTGGCGTGGCCGCACCGGGCCAGCATCCCGAGCACCGACATCTCGGTCGGCGTCAGCGATTCGTCCACCCGCTGGTGCTTCAGGCGGCGGGACAGGCGCATCACGGCGGACCGCAGCGCATTGACCGCGGCCGCGTCCTCTGGGGAGGCCTCCCCGCCCTCTGGCTGGGAGTGGGACAGTTCCGGCATGGTCTTTAGCATAACTCATTACCCTCTCTAAGGAAAGCGAAGAGGGGCCGCTCTCCGCAGATCACCCATATGAGTGAGGACGCGGCGGAAAGTGACACACCTGACCGCTCGGGGGCGGGACCGTGTCCGTATGGGATCGAGAGTGCTCAGCCTGCGCGTGGACGGGGAGCTGCTGGAGCGCATTCAGCGGCACGCCGCAAAACGCGGAATGAGCGTCCAGGACTATGTCGTCCGGACGCTCATCCGCGAAGACTTCGACGAACGCTTCAAATCCTCGGTCGACGAGACCGAACGCCTCGGCGTCTGGGGCACGGTCACCTGAGCCCCCGAAAGCAGTCACCTGAACCTCAAGGCGGCCACCTGAACCTCCGGCTCTCGACCACCCGCACCCCCGGTGCTCGACCACCTGAACCTCCGGGCCTCGCTCCCATGAGCCTCCGGATCTCGCCCCCCTGAACCTCCAGGAGGCGGCCACTCGAACCTCCGGCCCTCGGCCCCTGAATCTCCAGGAAATGGCCACCCGGACACCCAGGGGGCGGCAACCTGGACGCGCTAGGGACGCCCGCCCGGGCATCCAGAACCCATCCCGGAGCAGCTGCCTAAATACTTCACTCTCCGCTACGCTCTGATCGGAACTAATAACTCTCCGTGTTCGTTGCCGTAGAGGAAGGAGGCAGGCGGCGGGAAGGGCAGGCGGCGGGGGGGAGGGGGAGTCGGCCGGCTATTTGCTACGCGCTTCCGAGTCGCTACTTGACCCCGAGCGCCAGCTCGATCGGGTGCAGCAGGAAGTAGACCAGGAAGCAGAGGCCGACGACATCCAGCAGCCACGGGATCTGCTTGAAGCGCCCGGTGGCGGTCCGCAGCAGGATGTAGGCGAGCACGCCGATGCCGATGCCGTTGGTGATGCTGTAGGTGAAGGGCATCGAGATGATCGTCAGGAACGCCGGGATGCCGACGGTGAAGTCGCCCCAGTCGATGTCCCGCACATTGGCGGCCATGATCAGGAAGCCGACGACGAGGAGCGCGGGCGTGGCGGCCTGCGAGGGCACCACCGTCGCCAGCGGCGTGAAGATCAGCGCCAGCAGGAAGAGGCCGCCGGTCATCAGGTTTGCCAGCCCGGTCCGGGCCCCCTCGCCGACACCGGCCGTGGACTCCACGAAGCAGGTGTTGGCGGAGGCGGAGCCGAAGCCGCCGCCCGCGACCGCGATGCCGTCGACCATCAGGATCCGGCCCATGCCCGGCAGATTGCCGTTCGCGTCGGTCAGCCCGGCCTCCTCGCCGACGCCGATGATGGTGCCCATCGCGTCGAAGAAGCCGGAGAGCAGCACGGTGAAGACGAACAGGCAGCCGGTGAGCACGCCGACTTCCTTGAAGCCGCCGAAGAGGCTGATGTGGCCGATCAGGCCGAAGTCCGGGGCACCGATGATCTTGTCCGGGACGTTCGGGACCGCCAGGCCCCAGGCCGCGTCCGGGGTGTTGGTGACCGCGTTGATGATGATCGCGACGACGGCCATGGTGACCATCCCGATCAGGATCGCGCCCTTGGTCTTGCGTACGACCAGCACGAACATCAGGGCCAGGCCGATGACGAAGACCAGCACCGGCCAGCCCTTGAGCTGACCGCCCTGGCCCAGCCCCATCGGGACGGTGGTGTGCGCGGCGTCCGGGTTGCGGCTGACGAAGCCGGAGTCCACCAGGCCGATGAGTGAGATGAACAGGCCGATGCCGATCGCGATGGCGCGCCGCAGGCCGTTGGGGATGGCGTCCATCACCCGCTGCCGCAGGCCGGAGGCGACCAGGATCATCAGCACCAGGCCGGCGAGCACGACCATGCCCATTGCGTCCGGCCAGCTCATCTTGGGGGCGAGCTGGAGGGAGACCACGGCGTTGATGCCGAGGCCGGCGGCGATGGCGATCGGGACGTTGCCCAACAGGCCCATGAGGACGGTGCTCAGGCCGGCCATCAGGGCGGTGGCGGTGACCAGTTGCCCGTTGTCGAGATGGTGGCCGAACTTGTCGACTCCAGAGCCAAGAATGATCGGGTTCAGCACGATGATGTAGGCCATCGCGAAGAACGTGGCCAGGCCGCCGCGGAGTTCACGGCCGACCGTGGACCCCCGCTCGGAGATCTTGAAGAACCGGTCGAAACCGTTCTTCGGGGGCTGCGGGGCCGGGTTCTCAAGGGTGTCGACCGGCGTGGTGGCCGAGGGGGACATGCGGGACCTCAGTCGGACGGGCCTGGGCAGGCGCAGGGGCCCCGAGGGCCCGGAACATGTACAGGAGCATCGCTATCCGGATCGCGTTGGATGAATCGACGATCCAAACCGGTCAGATCCAGAAAGGTTCAGTATGAATAAACAATGCATTGATCGCTATCTCCGCGCGTAGACCCTTGGCGGACAAGGGGCGCCCCCAACGGCAGCTCTGGTGGAAGGCCGTCCGACCGGCCCCCGTAAGCTGAGCACCATGTGGAAGAAGTCCGAACTGCGCGAGGCCCCGGCGCCTCTTGAGGGCCCCGTCGTAGGCACGATCATCGGCGGCACCATCATCTGGTTCGCACTCTTCCTCGGTCAGCTCCCCTTCTACGGCTGGTTCGCCGACCACGGTCATACTTGGTGGGTGTGGACCTGCCTGGCCGGCGGCGGGCTCGGCCTGCTGGGTATCTGGTACGTCCGCAAGCGGGACGCGGCCATCAAGCGCGACGCCGCGGCCAAGCAGGCGGCGACCGCTACGGACGCGCGCTGACCGTCCGACGCGTTTTTCCCCTCCCGTCGGGGCGCTCGGCCGACGGGTGATCCGGGCATTCCACCCGTAACGTCGAGGGCATGACGGAACGGGCCAGAACCGGAACCGAGAATCCCGTACCGAGCGGTGCGCCGAGTGGTGCGTCGAGCGATGCGCCGAGCGGTGAACTGGGCGGCGAGCCGGGTGGCCGGGGGCCGACGGGCAGTGATGCGGGTGGCCGGGGGGCGACCGACGGTGAATCGGGCGGCCGTATGGCGACGGACGGTGAGCCGGGCGGCCGTATGGCGACGGACGGTGAGCCGGGCGCGCGGGGTGAGGGTGAGCCCGGCGGGCCCAGCGGTTGTGCGCGGGTCGACGCAGAAACGTCCAACCGGGAGCCGGCCGACTGGGCACCGGAACCGGCCGACCGGGCACCGGCCAATCGGGAACCGGCTGGTCGAGAACCGCCCAACCGGGAGCCGGTCAACCGGGAGCCGGTCAACCGGGAGCTGGCGGACCGGGGGCCGGCCAACCAGGAGCCGGTGGACCGGGAGCCGGCCGGTGGAGAACCGCCCAACCGGGAACCGCTCGACCGACCACCGCCCGCCCCCGGCCCTGCCCCGGCCGATGCGCCGACAGATCACGAACGCGCCGGCCGGACGCCAGACGCCCCCGCCCCCAGCAGTCCCCCAGCCCGCCCCGGGGCCCACTCCGGCCCCCTCGCCGGAACCCACTCCGGCCCCCTCCCCGGCCTGACGTCTGCCGAAGTTGCCGAGCGCGTCGGCCGGGGTGAGATCAACGACGTTCCCGTGCGGTCCTCGCGGTCGGTCGGAGAGATCGTGCGGGCGAACGTCTTCACACGCTTCAACGCGATCATCGGCGTGCTCTTCGCGATCATTCTCGTCGTCGGACCGATCCAGGACGGTCTGTTCGGCTTCGTGATCGTCGCCAACACCGGCATCGGCATCGTTCAGGAACTGCGCGCCAAGAGGACCCTCGACAAGCTGGCGGTCATCGGCGAGGCACAGCCGACCGTCCGCCGGGACGGCACCGCGTCCCGTATCCCCACCTCCGAGGTCGTCCTCGACGACGTCATCGAGCTCGGCCCCGGCGACAAGGTCGTGGTCGACGGCGAGGTGGTGGAGACCGACGGGCTGGAGATCGACGAATCGCTGCTGACCGGTGAGGCCGACCCGGTGGTGAAGAAGCCCGGGGATGCGGTGATGTCCGGCAGCTTCGTCGTGGCCGGTGGCGGCGCCTTCACCGCGACCAAGGTCGGCCGCCACGCGTATGCCGCCCAGCTCGCGGACGAGGCCAGCCGTTTCACGCTGGTCCATTCCGAACTGCGTACCGGAATCAGCCGGATCCTCAAGTACGTGACGTGGATGATGATCCCGACCGCGCTCGGTCTGATCCTCAGCCATCTGCTCACCCTCGGGTTGCCCGGTGACGCCGCGATCCGCCGGATGGTCGCCGGTATCGTCCCGATGATCCCCGAGGGGCTGGTGCTGCTGACCTCCGTGGCCTTCGCCATCGGCGTCATCCGGCTCGGCCGCAAACAGTGCCTCGTGCAGGAACTCCCCGCCATCGAGGGGCTGGCCCGGGTGGATGTCGTCTGTCTGGACAAGACCGGCACGCTCACCGAGGGCGGCATGGACGTCTGCGACCTACGCGTCCTGAACGGCACCGACGTGTCCGCCGTCGATGCGTCCGCCGTCGATGCGTCCGCGGTCGGCGAGCAGCCCTCCGCCGAAGAGCCCGCCGCTCATGACTCCCCGGCCCATCACTCCCCGCCCTATGACTCCTCCGCCGACGAGCCCTACGTCCAGCAGGTCCTAGGTGCCCTCGGCGAAGCCGACCCCCGGCCGAACGCCTCGCTCCAGGCCGTCATCGACGCCTACCCCGCGGACGGGTCCTGGCGCTGTACCCAGTCACTCCCGTTCTCTTCCGCCCGCAAATACAGCGGCGCATCCTTCAACGACCCGCACGGTGAATCCAGCACCTGGCTGCTGGGCGCCCCCGACGTCCTCCTGCCGCCGACGCACCCCGCCCTCGCCGAGACCGACGATCTCAACGCCCAGGGCCTGCGGGTCCTCCTCCTCGCCCGCGCCACCCGTGAGCTGGACGACCCCGAGGTCGCCCGGGACGTCCACCCCACCGCCCTGGTCGTCCTGGAGCAGCGGCTGCGGCCCGACGCACCCGACACCCTGCGCTACTTCGCCGAGCAGCGGGTGCACGCCAAGGTCATCTCCGGCGACAACGCGGTCTCGGTCGGCGCGGTCGCCGGCAAACTCGGGCTGCCGGGCGCCGACGCCCCCGTGGACGCCCGCCGGCTCCCTCAACTCGCCACCGAACGCGACGCGTTGGCTGCCTCCCTCGACGAGGGCACGGTCTTCGGCCGCGTCACCCCGCAGCAGAAGCGCGACATGGTCGGTGCGCTGCAGGCCCGCGGCCACACCGTCGCGATGACCGGGGACGGCGTCAACGACGTGCTCGCCCTGAAGGACGCCGACATCGGCGTCTCCATGGGCTCCGGATCCGAGGCCACCCGCGCGGTGGCGCAGATCGTCCTGCTCAACAACAGCTTCGCGACGCTCCCCTCAGTGGTCGCCGAGGGCCGACGCGTCATCGGCAACATCACCCGCGTCGCCACCCTCTTCCTCACCAAGACCGTCTACTCGGTCCTGCTCGCCATCCTGGTGGCCTGCTGGCAGATCCCGTATCCGTACCTGCCCCGCCACCTCACCCTGCTCTCCACGCTGACGATCGGCGTCCCGGCCTTCTTCCTGGCCCTCGCCCCCAACAAGGAGCGCGCCCGCCCGCACTTCGTCCGCCGGGTCATGCGCTACGCGGTCCCTTCCGGCCTCATCACCGGCCTGGCCGCCTTCGCCACCTACCTCCTGGCGCGCGCCCACTACACCGGTCCCGGCTCCCTCGCCGCCGAGACCAGTGCCGCGACCCTGACCCTCTTCCTCACCGCCCTGTGGGTCCTGGCGATCATCGCCCGCCCCTACACGTGGTGGCGGATCGCCCTCGTCCTCACCATGGCCATGGCGTTCCTCGTCGTCCTCGCCACCCCGTGGCTCCAGACCTTCTTCGACCTCCGCCTGGTGGGCACGACGATGCCGTGGACGGCCGTCGCCATCGCCGTCGTGGCCTCGGCCCTGCTGGAACTCACCTGGCGCTGGGTCGCCGACCGCTTCCCCGCCTGAGCCCGCCCTACAACGGGGCGTACGCCTCGGCCCGTACGCCTCGGCCCGTACGCCTCGGCCCGTACGCCTCGGCCCGTACGCCTCGGCCCGTACGCCTCGGCCCGTACGCCTCGGCCCGTACGCCTCCGCCCGTACGCCTCCGCCGTACGCCTCCGCCCATGCACCGTCGCCTGTGCACCCCCGCCCGCATCTCATCCGGGTTACAGAAGCCGTGCCGCCATGGCGCCCCCACTCGCCTCCCCCTACCCTCCGCCCCATGAAGCCGATTACGGGGGACCTCGCCTACGAGCTACTGGCCCGTGGCTCCCACCACACCCACCACTACCACCACACCGGCACCTACGGAGGCGGCGGCGACGGCGTCCTCGACTGGTGGGAGTGGCTCATCCTGGCGACCGGCGTCATCGTCGTGCTCTGGGCCGTGGTGAAGAAGTTCAGTTCGGACTGACGGGGCGCCGACCGGGGGCGACCGCGGGCGTCGGGCCGTCGTACGACGGGTCTCGTTGCCGTACGGCCTGACGGGGCGCGTCCCGCTGGAGAAGTGGCGGGCTGCGGTCGGCGCAGCCCGCCACCCACCCCCGGATGGCTCGCTCATGCCACCGCCTCCGGTCCGTACTGCCGCTCGTGTGCGACCGGCGGGGGCAGGGGTGCAGCGGCGTCGGCCCTACGGCGTCCCGAGGGTGGAAACAGCCGCCTCAGCAGTGGAACGAACAGCTCGGCGGTAGCCCCGCGGCCGGCTGGTCGGCCTTCGTGGCGGCCGTCAAGCGCGGCGGGTTTGGGGCCTGAAAGTGTGGCTAAAGGCTGTCCTGTAACGGAGGTTGGCGTCTCAGGCATACTGGCGCTCGTGGCCGCTGTGGTCCGGATCTAGGACGGGAGTCTGGGTGCCTGAGCTGCGCTGTGAAGCAGTTCGTTGGGTGGCTGACGAGCCGTTTCCGGGTCTCGTCGAGGTTCAGTTCGTTGACGCTGCGGGCCAGCGCTGGTCGTTGATCGACAAGAGCTCGGTCTTCGCGCGGTTCGATGAGCTGACGCCCGACGCCGTCTACCCGGTGGAAGTCGCGGTGAGGTGCGTGATCCAGGGTGGCGACGAGGCGGGGGCCGGCGACGAGGTCGTGACTGTCTGCACGTCGCCGGACGGGATCGCGACGCTGGAAGGACGGGACACCTTCACCGTGAACCAGAGCCAGGTCACCCCGTGAGCGTGAAGTGGTGGTGGCCTCGGCGATGCCGGGCATGGCCTGGTCTGGCCTGGTGAACGCCGTCTCCCTTGAGGTGGCAGTCCCGTAGGACCTTCCGGTTCTTCCACCGGGACAGTGCATGGTGACCCTCAGCTGGCCTACATCGCGCCCCCGCACTCCTCCTGTCCGCTCCGCCCCCTCACCCCTCCCGTTCCGCTCCTCCCATCACCTCCCGTGCCAGCTGGATCAGGTCCGGGATGCGGGGGTGGCCCGGGGCGTCGCGCCAGGCGAGGAGGACGGGGACGGGTGGGGCGTCGGGGAGGGGGATGTAGGCGATGGCGGGGTGGGGGTACATGTCGGCGGTGGCGGTGGTGGTGACGCCTACGGCACGGCCGGAGGTGACGGCGGCGAACCAGTCGTCCTGGTTGGCGATGGGCAGCGTGGACGTGGGGCGGGCCGCGGCGGGCCACAGGTCGAGGGTGGTGATGCCGGAGACGGTGTTGAGGGCGATGGTGCGGGAGGAAAGGTCGGCGAGGGAGAGGGAGGGGCGGTGGGCCAGGGGGTCGTCGGCCGGGAGGCCGGCGACGCGGGGTTCGGTGGCGAGCCGGGCGGTGAGCAGGCCGGGGGTGTGGACCTCGCCGCGGATCAGGGCCGCGTCCACGTCGCCGCGGGCGAGGCCGGCCGTGCGGTCGTCGATGCGGAGGAGTTCGAGCGGGGTGTCCGGGTGGGCCTGTTGCCAGCGGCGGAGCAGGGCGGTGGTGTCCGTACCGGCGGCGGACCAGGCGTGGCCCAGGCGGAGCGGCCAGGAGGCGTGCCGGCCGAGGCGCAGGGCGCGGTCGAAGGCGGTGACGGCGATGGCCGCCTGGTCGCGGAAGGCGGTGCCGTCGGGGGTGAGGGCGAGGTGGTGGGTGGAGCGGTCGACGAGTCTGCGGCCCAGTTCCTGTTCGAGCTGGCGGAGCGTGCGGGAGACGGCGGGCTGGGTCAGGTGCAGGCGCTCGGCGGCGCGGGTGATGCTCAGGGTGTCCGCGATGGCGAGAAAGCAGCGGAAGTGACGCAGCTCGATGCTCATGCGCGCGGAGCATAACAAGAGGAAGAAAGGCATTTCACGGACAGGATGGGCGGGCCTTAGCGTGGGGATGTGCATGCTTCCGCCGACGGTCCTCAGGGACGTAAATCCGCCACTCCCGCCCCCTACGACGACAACATTTCCGCTGCGGCGTCCCGTGAGGGGGCATCGGGCGCGTCCGTGACGGCGGGCGCTACCGCGATGACCTCCGCGGACGTGGCGGTTCCGCTCGCTGTGCCGGCCTCGCCCGAGGTGCTGACGGCGGAGGCCGGTGCCGCGGGCGCCGGCGCCGCGGGGGCGCGCGGGCGGATCGGGTCGGTGGCGCTGGTGATCGGCGGCATCGTGTCGCTGCAGTTCGGGTCGTCGGTGGCGGTGCTGCTCTTCCCGCGGGCCGGGGCGCTCGGGGTCGTCACGCTGCGGCTGGTCGTCGCCTCGTTGGTGCTGCTGGTCGCCTGCCGTCCCAAGGTGCGCGGCTACTCGCGGGGGGACTGGGGGACGGTGCTCGCCTTCGGGGTGGCCCTCGCGGGCATGAACTCGCTCTTCTATCAGGCGATCGACCGGATACCGCTGGGTGCGGCGGTCACGCTGGAGTTCCTCGGGCCGCTGATCCTCTCGGTGGCCACATCGCGGCGGCTGCTCAGCCTGTTGTGGGCGGCGCTGGCGTTCGGCGGGGTGGCGCTGCTGGGGCGTGCGGGGTTCGACGGGCTGAACCTGGTCGGCGCGGGGTGCGCGCTGGCCGCCGGCGGGCTTTGGGCCGCGTACATCCTGCTCTCCGCCCGTACGGGGCAGCGTTTCCCGCAGGCGGACGGGCTGGCGCTGGCGATGACCGTCGCGGCGCTGCTCAGCCTGCCGCTGGGGGTGTTCAGCGCGGGTGCGGCACTGCTCAACCCGGTCACGCTGGGGCTGGGGGCCGCGGTGGCGCTGATGTCGTCGGTGCTGCCGTACACGCTGGAGCTGCTCGCCCTGCGCAAGCTCCCGGCCTCGGGTTTCGCGGTCATGATGAGCCTGGAACCGGCCGCCGCGGCCACCGCCGGGTTCCTGGTCCTGGGCCAGGCGCTGGGGTGGCCGGAGATCGTCGCGATCGGGCTGGTGGTCGTGGCGAGTGTGGGGGCGGTGCGGTCGGCGGCGCGCTGAAACCGGCTTCCCGGCAGGCATCGGCCCGGTCCCCGGCAGGGGGCCGGGCCGATCCGGTGGCAGAACGCGGGCGTGGGCGCCGAGTGGTCATGGCGTAGGCCGAGTGGTCATGGCGTAGGCCAGAAATCATTCACGCATGCTTGATTGTTTCTTCCCGCGCTGGCACCCTCGGACCGCGCAGTCGTCCAGTCGAAGTCGTGAGCCAACGCGCCCTGCTGGCATGCCAGTTGGGGTCGACGAGGGGAGTGCCCCGTGTCCGATCGTGACGCCGGTGCCGTTCTGGCGGATCTTCTGGCGGATCTAGAGGCGGAGAGCGAGGAGCTGGACGCACTCGTGGCCGGGCTGCCGGCCGGGAGGTGGGCGGAGAGGACGCCCGCCGAGGGGTGGACGATCGCCCATCAGATCGCGCATCTGGCCTGGACGGACCGGCAGGCGTTGCGGTCGGCGACCGACCCGGAGGGGTTTCTGCGGGCCGCGCGGGAGGCGCTGGCCTCGCCGCTGACCTTCGTCGACGAGGCCGCCGAGGCGGGTGCCGCGGTGCCGCCCGCACAGCTGCTCGCCGACTGGCGGGCCGGCCGTGAGCAGCTGCTCCGGGTGCTGGCCGAGCGGCCGGCGGGAGAGAAGCTGCCGTGGTTCGGGCCGCCGATGAGTGCCCCGTCGATGGCGACCGGACGGCTGATGGAGACCTGGGCGCACGGGCAGGACGTCGCCGATGCGCTGGGCGTCACCCGGCTGCCCACCGCGCGGCTGCGGCATGTCGCCCGGATCGGCGTACGGGCCCGGGACTTCTCCTACGCCGCTCATGAACTCGCCCCGCCCGCCGAGGAGTTCCGGGTCGAGCTGCGGGCGCCGGACGGGACGGTCTGGGCGTACGGGCCGACCGGGGCCGGGCAGCGGGTGACCGGGGACGCGCTGGAGTTCTGTCTGCTGGTGACCCAGCGGGCGCACCGCGACGACCTGCCGTCGCTGCGTGCCGAGGGGGCGGAGGCGGAGCGCTGGCTGGGGATCGCCCAGGCGTTCGCCGGACCGCCGGGGAAGGGGCGCGCGCCACGGGCCGGGGGAGCCACCGCGTGAGCGGGGGCGGGCAGGGTGACGGCGCCACCCGGCCGCTGCGGATAGGCAACGCCTCCGGTTTCTACGGCGACCGGTTCGGCGCGTTCGAGGAGATGCTGACCGGCGGGCCGCTCGACGTCCTGACCGGCGACTACCTCGCCGAGCTCACCATGCTGATCCTCGGCCGGGACCGGCTGAAGGACCCCTCCCGCGGCTACGCCAAAACCTTCCTGCGGCAGCTGGAGACGTCCCTCGGGCTCGCCGTCGAGCGGGGCGTGCGGATCGTCACCAACGCCGGCGGGCTGAATCCGGCCGGACTCGCGGACGCCGTACGGGAGGTGGCGGCGAAGGTCGGCGTGCCGGTGCGGGTGGCGCATGTGGAGGGCGACGAGCTGCTGGCACGTGGGGGATGGGGCGACGGGGTGCTCACCGCCAACGCCTATCTGGGCGGCGAGGGCATCGCGGCCTGCCTGCGGGCCGGGGCCGAGGTGGTGATCACCGGGCGGGTCACGGACGCCGCGCTGGTCAGCGGGGCCGCCGCGGCGCACTTCGGCTGGGCGCGGACGGACTGGGACCGGCTGGCGGGGGCGGTGGCGGCCGGTCATGTGCTGGAGTGCGGAGCGCAGGCGACCGGCGGCAACTACTCCTTCTTCACGGCGCACGACGTGCGGCGGCCCGGTTTCCCGCTGGCGGAGATCGCCGCGGACGGCTCGGCGGTGATCACCAAGCATCCGGGGACCGGCGGGGTGGTCGACATCGGGACGGTCACCGCGCAGCTGCTGTACGAGACGGCCGGCGCGCGCTACCCGGGGCCGGACGTCACCACGCGGCTGGACACCGTACGGCTCTCCCAGGACGGCCCGGACCGGGTGCGGATCGACGGGGTGCGCGGGGAGGCGCCGCCGCCGGACCTCAAGGTGGGGCTGACCCGGCTCGGCGGCTGGCGCAACGAGGTCACCTTCGTGCTGACCGGGCTGGACGTCGAGGCCAAGGCGGAGCTGGTGCGGACGCAGATGGCCGCGGCCTTCGACGCGGCGGGCCGGCGGCCCGCCGAGGTGCGCTGGACGCTGGCCCGTACGGACCGGGCCGACGCCGACGTCCAGGAGGAGGCCGGCGCGCTGCTGCGGCTGGTGGTGCGGGACGCCGACCGGGAAGCGGTCGGGCGGGTGGTCAGCGGCGCCGCGGTCGAGCTGGCGCTGGCCAGCTACCCCGGTTTCCATCTGACCGCGCCGCCCGGTAAGGGCTCCCCCTACGGGGTGTTCGAGGCGGTGACGGTTCCGCAGGCGGAGGTGCGGCAGGTGGCCGTCCTGCCGGACGGCGAGCGGGTCGCGGTCCCGCCGGTCGCCAAGTCGGCCGTGCCGGTACCGGTGCCCGAACCGCCGCTGCCCGCCCCGCTGCCCGTCAGCGGCACCCGGCGGGCGCCGCTCGGGCTGGTCGCCGGGGCCCGCAGCGGCGACAAGGGCGGCGCGGCCAACGTCGGCGTCTGGGCCCGTACCGACGCGGCGTGGCGCTGGCTCGCGCACACCCTCACCGTCGACCGCTTCCGCCGGCTCCTGCCCGAGACCGCCGGTCTGCCCGTCGCACGTCACGTCCTGCCGAGGCTGCGGGCCCTCAACTTCACCGTCGAAGGGCTGCTCGGCGAGGGCGCCGCGGCCCAGGCCCGGTTCGACCCGCAGGCCAAGGCCCTGGGGGAGTGGCTGCGCGCCCGGCACCTGGACATACCCGAGGAGCTGTTGTGACCGTACTGGGAACCGCGCTCGACACCGCCGGGCCCGGCTACGCCGAGCGGCGGACGGCGATGCTCGCCAAGCTGGCCGAGGTCGAGGCGGAACACGCCAAGGCGCTCGCGGGCGGGGGTGAGAAATACGTCCAACGGCACCGGAAGCGCGGGAAGTTGCTCGCCCGCGAGCGGATCGAGTTGCTCCTCGACCCCGACACCCCGTTCCTGGAGCTCTCCCCGCTCGCCGCCTGGGGCAGCGATTACGCCGTCGGTGCCTCGCTCGTCACCGGCATCGGGGTCGTGGCGGGCGTGGAGTGTCTGATCACCGCCAACGATCCGACCGTGCGCGGCGGCGCCAGCAATCCGTGGTCGCTGAAGAAGGCCCTGCGCGCGCACGAGATCGCGTTCGCCAACCGGCTGCCCTGCATCTCGCTGGTCGAGTCCGGCGGCGCCGATCTGCCGTCGCAGAAGGAGATCTTCATCCCCGGTGGCGGCGTCTTCCGCGACCTCACGCGGCTCTCCGCCGCGGGGATCCCCACCGTCGCCGTCGTCTTCGGGAACTCCACCGCCGGCGGCGCGTACGTCCCCGGCATGTCCGATCACGTGATCATGGTGAAGGAGAAGGCCAAGGTCTTCCTCGGCGGACCGCCGCTGGTGAAGATGGCCACGGGCGAGGAGAGCGACGACGAGTCCCTCGGCGGCGCCGAGATGCACGCCCGTACGTCCGGGCTCGCCGACTACTTCGCCGTCGACGAGCAGGACGCCGTCCGGCAGGCCCGGCGGGTCGTCGCCCGCCTCAACCACCGCAAGGCGTACGGCGATCCGCCGGCCGCCGAGCCGCCCGAGTACGACCCCGACGAGCTCCTGGGCATCGTCTCCGACGATCTGAAGGTCCCCTTCGACCCGCGCGAGGTCATCGCCCGGATCGTCGACGGCTCGGACTTCGACGAGTTCAAGCCGCTGTACGGGAGCAGTCTCGTCACCGGGTGGGCGGCGCTGCACGGTTACCCCGTCGGGATCCTCGCCAACGCCCAGGGGGTCCTGTTCAGCGAGGAGTCCCAGAAGGCGGCCCAGTTCATCCAGTTGGCCAACCAGCGCGACATCCCCCTCCTCTTCCTCCACAACACCACCGGCTACATGGTCGGCAAGGAGTACGAGCAGGGCGGCATCATCAAGCACGGCGCGATGATGATCAACGCGGTCTCCAACTCGCGGGTGCCGCATCTGTCCGTGCTGATGGGCGCCTCGTACGGCGCCGGGCACTACGGCATGTGCGGCCGCGCCTACGACCCCCGTTTCCTCTTCGCCTGGCCCAGCGCCAAGTCCGCCGTCATGGGCCCCCAGCAGCTCGCCGGCGTCCTCTCGATCGTCGCGCGGCAGTCCGCCGCCGCGAAGGGCCGGGCCTACGACGAGGAGGCCGACGCCGCGCTGCGGGCCATGGTGGAGCAGCAGATCGAGGCCGAGTCGCTGCCGATGTTCCTGTCCGGGCGGCTCTACGACGACGGCGTCATCGACCCGCGCGACACCCGCACCGTCCTCGGCATCTGCCTGTCCGCGATCCACACCGCACCGTACGAGGGCGCCCGCGGCGGCTTCGGCGTCTTCAGGATGTGAGGCCGACCGTGATCAGCTCTGTACTTGTCGCCAACCGCGGCGAGATCGCCTGCCGCGTCTTCCGTACCTGCCGCGACCTGGGCATACGGACCGTCGCCGTGCACTCCGACCCGGACGCCGAGGCCCTGCACGTACGCGAGGCCGATCTCGCCGTACGTCTTCCGGGGGCCGCCCCCGCCGATACCTACCTCCGCGCCGACCTCGTCGTGAAGGCCGCCCTCGACGCGGGTGCCGACGCCGTGCACCCGGGGTACGGGTTCCTGTCCGAGAACCCCGACTTCGCGCGCGCGGTCACCGACGCCGGGCTGGTCTGGATCGGACCGCCGCCCGAGGCGATCGAAGCGATGGCGTCCAAGACGCGCGCCAAGGAGCTGATGGGCATCGCGCCGCTGACCGACGTCGGCGCCGGTGACCTGCCGGTCCTCGTGAAGGCCGCCGCCGGTGGTGGCGGGCGCGGCATGCGCGTCGTGCACCGGCTCGCCGACCTGGAGGGCGCGTTGGCGGCCGCGCGGGCCGAGGCACGGTCCGCCTTCGGGGACGGGGAGGTGTTCGTCGAGCCGTACGTCGAGGGCGGGCGGCACGTGGAAGTACAGGTGCTCGCCGACACGCACGGGAGGGTGTGGGTCCTCGGCACCCGCGACTGCTCGCTGCAGCGGCGGCACCAGAAGGTGATCGAGGAGGCGCCCGCGCCCGGTCTCGCACCCGAGGTGCGCGATGCCCTGTACGAGATGGCGGAGCGCGCCGTGCGGGCCACCGGCTATGCCGGCGCCGGCACCGTCGAGTTCCTCGTCGCCGACGGCACCGCCCACTTTTTGGAGATGAACACCCGCCTCCAGGTCGAACACCCCGTCACCGAGGCGGTGTACGGCCTCGACCTCGTCGCGTGGCAGCTGCGGATCGCCGAGGGCGAGGCCCTGGACGCCACACCCCCTACGCCGCGCGGGCACGCCGTCGAGGCCCGCCTGTACGCCGAGGACCCGGCCGCCTCCTTCGCCCCGCAGACCGGCACCCTGCACCGGCTCGCCGTACCGGACTCGGTCCGCCTCGACACCGGCTACACCGACGGCGACACCATCGGCGTGCACTACGACGCGATGCTCGCCAAGGTCGTCACGCACGCGCCCACCCGCGCCGCCGCCGTCCGCGCGCTCGCCGGGGCCCTGGAACGGGCCGAGGTGCACGGCCCGGTCACCAACCGCGACCTGCTCGTACGGTCCCTGCGGCACCCCGAGTTCACCGGCGGACGCATGGACACCGGCTTCTACGAGCGGCACCTCGCCGAGCTGACGACCCCCGACGAGGACCGGTACGCGCCGCTCGCCGCCGCACTGGCCTCGGCAGCGCAGGGCCATCGCTTCGGCGGCTTCCGCAACGTCCCCGCACAGCCCCAGACCAAGCGCTACCGGACCGAGCCGTACGGCACCGAGCACGAGGTCCGCTACCGCCACACCCGCGACGGACTCGCAGCCGACGGAGTGCGCGTCGTCCACGCCGCACCGCACCGCGTCGTGCTCGAAGTGGACGGAGTCCAAAGGACGTTCCGCATCACCGCGTACGGCGACCGGGTGTACGTCAACGACCTCGCGCTCACCGCCCTGCCCCGGTTCACCGACCCCCGTGAGCAGCGCGCCCCCGGTTCGCTGCTCGCGCCCATGCCCGGCACCGTCGTCCGTGTCGCCGAAGGCCTCGCCGAGGGCGCCGCCGTCACGGCCGGACAGCCCCTGATCTGGCTGGAGGCCATGAAGATGGAGCACCGCATCTCGTCTCCCGCCGCCGGAACGCTCACCGCCCTGCACGCCGCCGTCGGCCGTCAGGTCGAGGTCGGCGCGCTGCTGGCCGTCGTAGACGTCGCAGCCACCGCAGACGTCGTACAGGAGGGAACGCCTGCATGAGCACCGTCCTCGAAACCGAAGAGCACCAGGCCCTGCGCGCCGCCGTCGCGGCCCTCGGCAAGCGCTACGGCCGCGACTACCTGACCCGCGTCGTCGGCGCCGGCGGGCACCCCGAGGAGCTGTGGAGCGAGGCGGCCAAGCTCGGCTACCTCGGCGTGAACCTCCCGGAGGAGTACGGCGGCGGAGGCGGCGGAATCTCCGAACTCTCCATCGTCCTTGAGGAGTTGGGGGCGGCCGGCTCCCCGCTCCTGATGATGGTCGTCTCGCCCGCGATCTGCGGCACCGTGATCGCCCGCTTCGGCACCGAGGCGCAGAAGCGGGCCTGGCTGCCCGGCCTGGCCGACGGCAGCCGCACCATGGCGTTCGGCATCACCGAGCCCGACGCCGGCTCCAACTCGCACCGGATCACCACCACCGCCCGCAGGGACGGCGCGGACTGGATACTCAACGGCCGCAAGGTGTTCATCTCCGGCGTGGACATCGCCGACGCCACCCTCGTCGTCGGCCGCACGGAGGACGCGCGCAGCGGCCGCCTCAAGCCCTGCCTGTTCATCGTCCCGCGCGACACCCCGGGCTTCGGCCGCCGCCACATCAGGATGGAACTGTCCGCCGCGGAGAAGCAGTTCGAGCTCACGCTGGACGACGTGCGCCTCCCGGCCGACGCCCTCGTCGGCGGGGGCCCCTCCGACGCTGTCGGCAGTGGGGGAGAGGACGCCGGGCTCCTCCAGCTCTTCGCCGGACTCAACCCCGAACGCATCATGACCGCCGCGTTCGCCCTCGGCATGGGCCGCTACGCCCTCGACCGGGCCGTCGACTACGCCCGCACCCGCCAGGTGTGGAAGGAGCCGATCGGCGCCCACCAGGCCGTCGCCCATCCGCTCGCCCAGGCCCACATCGAAATCGAACTGGCCCGGTTGATGATGCAGAAGGCCGCGCACCTCTACGACGCCGGGGACGACCTGGCCGCCGGTGAGGCCGCGAACATGGCCAAGTACGCGGCGGGGGAGGCCTGTGTGAGGGCCGTCGACCAGGCCGTGCACACCCTCGGCGGCAACGGCCTCACCCAGGAGTACGGCCTGGCCTCGCTGATCACCGCCTCCCGGGTCGCCCGGATCGCGCCGGTCAGCCGCGAGATGATCCTCAACTTCGTCTCGCACCAGACCCTGGGGCTGCCCAAGTCGTACTGAGGGGCGATGATCCTGTGCGGGCGGGCGGGCCACAGTGGCGCCGCCCCCACCGCACGGCCCGGAGAGATCCTGCGGCGTGCACGCCGCGGGCGTGCAGGCGCCCGCCAGGGAAAGGAGTTCGACCGCCGATGACCGACGCATCCGCGACACCACTGGTGACGCGCTCCCACGAGCGCGGCATCACCACCCTCACGCTGGACTCGCCGCACAACCGCAACGCACTCTCCACCCGGCTGGTGGCCGAACTGCACCAGGCGCTCGGGGAGGCCGCGGCCGACGACGGCACCCGGGCGGTCGTGCTGACCCATACGGGCACGACGTTCTGCGCCGGCGCGGACCTGTCCGAGGCGACGTCCGGTGCGGCGAAGGACGGGCCGCTGGAGCTGGCCCGGCTGCTGCGGGCGATCGTGGCGCTGCCGCGGCCGGTCGTCGCCCGGGTCACCGGCCACGTCCGCGCCGGCGGCCTCGGGCTGCTCGGCGCGTGCGACATCGCGGTGGCGGGCCCGGCGGCCACCTTCGCCTTCACCGAGGCCCGGCTGGGGCTCGCCCCGGCCGTCATCTCCCTGCCGCTGCTGCCACGCATCGAGGCGCGGGCCGCGGGGCGTTACTACCTGACGGGCGAGAAGTTCGGCCCGGCGGAGGCCGCCAGGATCGGGCTGGTCACGCTCGCGGCCGACGACGTCGACGCCGGTCTGGCCCCCGTACTGGAGGGCTTGCGCAAGGGCTCCCCCCAGGGGCTCGCGGCCTCGAAGAGGCTGGTCACCGCGGAGGTGCTGGCCGCCTTCGACCGCGACACGGACGCGCTGGCGGAGGAGTCCGCGCGGCTCTTCGGCTCCGCCGAGGCCCGCGAGGGCATGACCGCCTTCCTGGAACGACGGGCGCCGGCATGGGCGCGCTGACCCCGGCCCGCGACGGCCGCACCGGCAAGGAGCCGGGGGCCGGCGGCCGGCCGCGGACGGGTGCCCGGCCGCAGACCGGCAAGGAGCCGCAGCAGGAACGCAGCCGCGCCACCCGGCTCGCGCTGCTGGAAGCCGCCGTCGCCTGCTTGGCCGAGCGTGGCTGGAGCGGCAGCACCGTCTCGGTGGTCGCCGAGCGCGCGGGCGTCTCCCGGGGCGCCGCCCAGCACCACTTCCGCACCCGCGAGGACCTGTTCACCGCGGCCGTCGAGCACGTCGCGGAGAAACGCCAGGGTGCGCTGAAGGCGGTCGCCCGCAACCTGCCGCCCGCCGGGTCCATCGCCCGTACCCGGATCATCGTCGGTGAACTCGTCGGCCTCTACACCGGACCGCTGTTCCGGGCCGCGCTCCACCTGTGGGTGGCCGCCACCGACGAGGATCAGCTCCGCGAGCGGGTCACCGCCCTGGAGGCCCGTGTCGGCCGCGACGCCCACCGTACGGCGGTGGCGCTGCTGGACGCCGACGAGTCCCTGCCCGGCGTACGGGAGACCGTGCAGGGACTGCTCGACATGGCGCGGGGGCTGGGCCTCGCCAACCTCCTGACGGACGACTCGGCCCGCCGCGAGCGGGTGGTGGAGCAGTGGTCGAAGACCATCGACGACCTCCTGCATCCGCAGGCTTGAACCCCCCGTCGCCGGCCGCCGCGCCGCGGGGTTCCTCGCCGTTGCGCGCTGGGCGGCGCCGCAGACAGGTCCGTGGGGCTCAGCGCCCCGCGATGTCCTTGTAGCCGACGATGTCCTGCGGGCTCCGAGAACCGGGTCCCACATACCGGGCCGACGGCCGGACCAGTCGGCCCGTCCGCTTCTGCTCCAGGATGTGCGCGCTCCACCCCGCCGTACGGGCGCAGGTGAACATCGACGTGAACATGTGCGCCGGGACCTCCGCGAAGTCCAGGACGATCGCCGCCCAGAACTCGACGTTGGTGGCCAGCACCCGGTCCGGGCGCCGGTTGTGCAGCTCCTCCAGCGCCGCCTTCTCCAGCGCCTCGGCGACCTCGAAGCGGGGGGCGGCCAGTTCCTTCGCGGTGCGGCGCAGCACCCGCGCCCGCGGGTCCTCCGCGCGGTAGACGCGGTGGCCGAAGCCCATCAGCCGCTCGCCGTTGTCCAGCGCCTGCCGGACGTAGGCCCCGGCGTCACCGGTCCGCTCGATCTCCTCGATCATGCCGAGGACCCGGGACGGGGCGCCGCCGTGCAGCGGGCCGGACATCGCGCCGACCGCCCCGGACAGCGCCGCCGCGACGTCCGCGCCGGTCGAGGCGATGACCCGGGCGGTGAACGTGGAGGCGTTCATGCCGTGCTCGGCGGCCGAGGTCCAGTACGCGTCGACGGCCTTGACGTGCTTGGGGTCGGGCTCGCCGCGCCAGCGCTTCATGAAGCGCTCCACGACCGTCTCGGCCTTGTCGATCTCCTTCTGCGGCACCATCGGCAGGCCCTGCCCGCGCGCCGACTGGGCGACGTACGACAGCGCCATGACCGCGGCCCGGGCGAGGTTGTCGCGGGCGGTCGCCTCGTCGATGTCCAACAGCGGTTTCAGGCCCCAGACGGGCGCGAGCATCGCCAGCGCGGACTGCACGTCCACCCGGATGTCACCGGAGTGCACCGGGATGGGGAACGGCTCGGCGGGCGGCAGACCGGGGCTGAACGCGCCGTCGACCAGCAGTCCCCAGACGTTCTCGAACGACACGTGTCCCACGAGGTCCTCGATGTCGACCCCGCGGTAACGGAGCGCGCCGCCTTCCTTATCCGGTTCGGCGATCTCCGTCTCGAACGCGACAACTCCTTCGAGTCCGGGTACGAAGTCGGACATCAGGCGGCTCCTCAAAATGGGGACGGCATCCGGTCCGTGACCGGCTGCCGTACGGTCGGTTCTGGTGCGGTGCCGGAGCGGTTACGCGGCTGCGCCGGGCAGCTCGCGGTCCGTTCCGGTCACCCGGGTGATGCCCCGCCAGGGCATGGGTCACGCGAGGTGCTGCCCGCGGTGGGTCGGGCCGCGGGCCGGCGGACGCGGTGTCGTGCGGTACGGAGGCGTGGTGCGTCCCGTCAGGTGTGGTGCGTCCCGTCAGGTGTGATTGCGTCCCGTCAGTCCGGACGGAACACGATAGCTCCCCCTGTCCGGGGGCCACAGTGGGCCGGGCCATGATTTTGGCGGGTCCCCCACCTGCGGGGAAGCGTGAGATCCGGCACACTGGGCGATTTGCCGACGGGAGGGTTACGGCAGGTCGACGGGGGGCAGACTTCCGCCCCTCCCAGCTGACCGCGTCGCGGGGGATGTTGCAAGATGAGGCCGTGCACCCAGCCGACGCGCATCACGAGATCCCCGATCCCTCCTCCATGCGGGCGCACTACCGCGCCGAGGGGCTCGCCGAGTCCGACCTCGCCGCCAGCCCGTACGACCAGTTCGCGCGCTGGTTCACGGACGCGACCGTGGCCCGTCTGCACGAGCCCAACGCCATGGTCGTCTCGACCGCGGACGCCGCGGGCCGGCCGAGCTCACGGACCGTGCTCCTCAAGGGCTTCGACGACCGCGGTTTCGTCTTCTTCACGAACTACCACAGCCGCAAAGGCCGCGAACTCGCCGAAAACCCCTATGTTTCCCTGCTGTTCCCCTGGCACCCGCTGGCCCGCCAGGTCGTGGTGACCGGTACCGCCGAGCGCATCGGCCGGGACGAGACCGCCGCCTACTTCCGCACCCGCCCGCACGGCTCCCAGCTGGGCGCCTGGGCCAGCGACCAGTCCGCCCCGGTCGCCTCGCGCGCCGAACTGGAGCAGGCCTACCAGGAATTGGCGGCCCGCTACCCCGAGGGCGAGCAGGTCCCCGCGCCGCCGCACTGGGGCGGCTACCGGGTCGCCGCCGAAACGGTCGAGTTCTGGCAGGGCCGGCACAACCGGCTGCACGACCGGCTCCGCTACGTACGCGAGAAGGCGGCCGACGCGGGGACGGGAACCGGGGCAGCCGACATCACCTGGCGGGTGGAGCGCCTGTCGCCCTGATGCCGCGCTGATACCGCCCTGGTGCCGCCCTGATGCCGTCTGGAGGGGGCCCGGCGGCTGGCGGTCGGCGGCCGTGGGCGTCGGCCGGTGGGCGTCGCCGGGGCCGGGGAGCCTTCCGTACCGGGGCCGGGGAGCCTTCCGTACCGGGGCCGAGGAACCTCCCGTACGGGGGCCGAGGAACCTCCCGTACCGGGACCGGGGAGCCTCGCGTACCGGGACCGGGCGGACCGCAAACGCAGACGACCCGCGGGCTGCTTCCTCCGCGCTCGGTGGCGCAGAGGGCCGGTCGGACGAACCGGCAGCCCGCGGGTCGGGTGACTGCTTGGGATTGGCCGGCTGCGCATCTGCAGTATGCGCTGGTCCGGCGCTGCACTTCGGTGAAGCGTCGGGCCGCTAGCCCGCAGCCACCTCACGCGTCCGGTGCGAAATCATCTGCCGAACCACCTCCCTTCTCGTGTGCTCCACACATTAGGAAGCCGGTCCGCGTCGCACAACGGGTTTTTTCCGGGAACAACGATTTCCGGGAAACGGGCGTGTTGCAGGTCACCTTCCAGTTGAATGTGCCCAGGTGAGGCACGTGCAGCCGGTTCGTGAGGGGTGCCAGTGACTGCTTCGTCGGCTTCTTCCGGTCTTTCGTCCGGTGCGTCGGTCCCGGCGCGCCGCGCCACCGAGGAGTCCGACGACTCCGGACTCCTCGCCGCCCTCCTGGACGGCATGGACGCCGCGCTCATCGCTTTCACGGCCGACCGTACGGTCACCCACTGGAACCACGAGGCCGAGCGCATCCTGGGCTGGACCACCGCCGAGGCGGTCGGCCGTACGGGACTGGCCGGCTGGGCGGTCCGCAAGGAGGACGCGCAGGGCATCGAGGCCGCCCTCACTGCCGCGATGCGCTCACCGGGCCGCCAGGTGCACGAATTCGCCCTGCTGACCAAGGACGGCCGCCGGGTGCTGGTCCGCACCCAGTGCTCGGCGGTACGGAGCCCGGGCGGCCGGGTCGCGGGCGCGTACTGCGCCTTCAGCGAGGTGCACACCCAGATCGACCTGGAACGTTCCATCGCGCTCAGCGAGGCGCTCTTCGAGGACGCGTCATGGGGCGTGGTGCTGGTCGACGCCGATCTACGGCCCGCGGTCGTCAACGCCCACGCCGCCCGCACCCTCGGCGTGGGCCGGACCACCCTGCTGGGCCGGCCGCTGGGCGAGCTGCTGGACCAGGGCGTCGAGGAGCTGGAGTGCGCGCTGCAGCACGTCCTGGGGGAGGGCGCCCCGCCGGCCGTCGCCGAATTCTGGGTCACCCTGCGTTCCGAGGACGCCGAGCATCCGCGCCGCTGCTGGCGCAGCGGTTTCGTCCGGCTGGCCTCCCCGCTGGCGGAGGAACCGGTACCGCTCGGCGTCGCCTGGCTCTTCCAGGACGTCACCGACGCCAAGCGCGCCGAGCAGGACAGCTCCCTGCTGCGTTTCCGGGCCCACCAGCTGCACCGTGCCGGCCGGGCGGCCGCGGAGTGCCCGGACCCGTCCGAGGCGGCCACGGTCCACCTCGACTTCGCCCTGGCGGGCTTCGCCGACCACGGCCTGGTCGACCTCGCCACGAGGCCCGCCCCGGCCCCGTACGGGACGGTCCTCGCGGACGACACGTACGAGATCGACGAGATCGACGGCATCGACGAGACGGATAGGGGCGACGGGGGCGACGGGACGGTCGGGACCGACGGGGGCGACGGGATTGCCGATTCGTGTGCGGGGCACGGCGCGGGCGAGAGCGATGACACGCACGGGAGCGAGGGTGCGCGTGGGAGCGGGGGTGCGCGCGAAAGCCATGACACGGAACTCGGCGGGGAGGTGCGGGCCGGGGCGCCGCGCGGCCTGGTGCGGACCCTGGCCTCCCCTGCTGGTTCCCCCGGCCCCTGCGTGGCACTCACCGCGACCGGCATCCCCGTGCCCTACGTCCCCGGCCACCCGGCGCTCCAGGCGTACGAGCGGCGCGGCTCGGTCCGTACGAGCGCCGGCGCCGCCGCGCCCGAGAGCTGGGCGGCGGCCCGCCACTGGCCGGACGGCACCGTGCACGGCCTGTGCGTGGTGCTGCGCAGCCGCGGCCGCACGCTCGGCGTGCTGACGTTCCTGCGGTCGCCCGCACGCCGCCCCTTCGACCGCGCGGACGCCGAGTACGCGGAGGAGGTGGCGGCCCGGATCGCCGCGGCCCTGGACCTCGCGGGCGCGTCGTCCTGCTGAACGGTCCGAGACCTCGCGGGCGCGTCGTCCTGCAGAACGGTTCGAGGCTCGGCATCCGGCCTGCTCAAGCCCGTTTTCGGCGCAAGCCCCGTTCAGGTCCGGTAGAAGATCCGGTCCGCGTAGTCGGCCATCACCCGGGCGTTCCAGTCGTGCCCGCCGTCGACGTTCCCGGAGCGCAACAACGGCGGGTCGATGCCGCGCTCGGCGAGCGTGCCCGCCGCGGTCGCCACCACGGCCTGCATGATCGCGCTGGTGACGACCGTCGAGGCCGGAGCGAACGGCGCGTCGATGCCCGGCAGCGTCAGCTCCGCGTCGCCGACCGGGATCCGGCTGTCCAGGACGAGGTCGCAGTGGTCCTTGAGGAAGGTGCCCGACGCATGCCGGGACTTGGTGGCCTCCGCGTACGCCACCGAGGTCACGCCGATGACCTTGATGCCGAGGGCCCGGGCGTTCATCGCCATTTCCACGGGGAGCGCGTTGCGCCCGGAGAGCGAGATGATCACCAGCACGTCACCGGCCTCCAATGGGCTGGTGTCCAATACGGCCGCCGCCAGTCCGTCGACGCGCTCCAGGGCACTGCCGAGCGTCGCCGGCCGTACGTCCACGCCGACGACGCCGGGGACGGACAGCAGATTCATGATCGCGAGGCCGCCTGCGCGGTAGACCGTGTCCTGGGCGGGCAGCGAGGAGTGCCCGGCGCCGAAGGAGAAGACCCGGCCGCCCGTCACGACGGTGTCCGCGATCAGCTGCCCCGCCGCGGTGATCCGCTCGCCCTCCTCGTCGCGGACCTGCCGCAGCAGATCGATCGCGGCGTCGAAGTACGTCCCGGCCAGCCGGTCACTACGGTCACTACGGTCACTGCGGTCGCTGTCAGCCATGGCCGCGGGCCTCCCTCTCCTGGGGGTCTCGTGCGTGTGCGTTCTCGTGCGCTCGGTGCGTTGCGGTGTGGTGCGGGGTTGCGCGTTGGGGGCGCTGCGGTGCGGGGCGGTGCGGTACGAGCTCCGGCGCGGTGGGGTGCTGTACCGGTCTATGCCGACCTGCGCCGACCTGCGCCGACCTGCGCCGACCTGCGCCGACCTGCGCCGACGTGTCCCGGCCTGTGCTGGTGAGCGCAGGGCTACGGGCACCCGCACACCACCATCCGGGCCGACCCAGCGCACACCACCATCCGGGCCGACCGGCGCACCCCGACCCGCTGTCGCCGCCACTCGCGATCAGTGGCGCGGATCACGTTGCGGTCTGGACCAGCGCCCTGTCAATACGGCCGTGCCATACCACCGTCGGGGTCCGGTGGACGGACGAGGAGGCACCGATGTCAGTGGGATGCGTCAGAATTGAGTCCAGGGCCACCGCACCACACATCGAGGGGCACGCATGTCCGGACTTATCGACACCACGGAGATGTATCTCCGCACCATCCTCGAACTGGAGGAGGAAGGTGTGGTGCCCATGCGCGCCCGCATCGCGGAGCGGCTCGAACAGAGCGGCCCGACGGTGAGCCAGACGGTCGCCCGCATGGAGCGCGACGGGCTGCTGACGGTCGCCGGTGACCGTCACCTGGAGCTGACGGAGGAGGGCCGGCGGCTGGCGACGCGGGTGATGCGTAAGCACCGCCTCGCCGAGTGCCTGCTCGTCGACGTCATCGGGCTCGAATGGGAGCAGGTGCACGCCGAGGCGTGCCGCTGGGAGCACGTGATGAGCGAGGCGGTCGAGCGCCGCGTCGTGGAGCTGCTGCGGCACCCGACGGAGTCGCCGTACGGCAACCCCATCCCGGGCCTGGAGGAGCTGGGCGAGAAGGCCGAGGCCGACCCGTTCCTGGACGCGGGCATGGTGAGCCTGATGGACCTGGATGCCGGGGCGGACGGCAAGACGGCCGTGGTGCGCCGGATCGGCGAGCCGATCCAGGCGGACGCCCAGCTGATGTACACGCTCCGGCGCGCGGGAGTGCAGCCGGGCGCGGTGGTGAGCGTGACGGAGTCGCCGGCCGGCGTGCTGGTCGGCAGCAGCGGCGAGGCCGCCGAACTGGCCTCCGACATCGCCTCCCACGTCTTCGTCGCCAAGCGCTGACATCGCCGCGCTGACGCCGCCGCGCTGATGCCGTTGCACGTACACCGCTGCGCTGACACCGCGTGCTGCGCTGACGCCGTTGCACTGGCGTCGCTGCGCTGACACCGATTCGTCGGGCTGCCGGTCGACTGTCTGCGCTGGCCCGGCCGGCGGCTGTCAGCGGATGGTTTGGCCGGCTGCCCGGGCGTCCGTTCAGCGGTCCGGTTCGGCGGGCTGAGTTGGCGGGCGGCATTGACGGGGTGACTGGGCGGGCCGGGTCACCGAGGGGCGCGCCCGCCGACCCCCCCAAGGGTTCGCTGTTCGCTGTTCGCTTCCGGGCCGGGGTACTGCGTGCCGGGCGCGCCGCTCGCGCGCCATTCCCCCTAAGTTCCTCCCCCCCCGAGGTCCTCCTCCCCGACCTCCCTGCCCCTCCGACTCCCCGATCTCCCTGATCTCCCCGATCCCCTCGAACTCCCCGATCTCCTCGCTCTCTCTGACCTCCCCGACTCGCCGAGCTCCGCAATCTCCCTGATTCTTCGGCCCGTTCCCCGCCGTCGTCTTCCCTCACGAACCTGCTGAGCTGCGTTGACGCGCCGTTCGGTGGGCTCGTCAAGTGATTGCTCGTTGAACGGGCTTGTGCGAATCCGTGCGGTACGGCCGGTTGCGTGTCACGCTGACGCATGGCCCCTGCGAGGGCCTGTCCTGGCCGGGGAGGGGACTCGGATGCATCCACTGAGTGCGGGACGGTCAGGGCCCCGGCGCTGCGAGCAGCCGGGGCCCTGCCTCCCCATGTCCCCCACCCAAGACCCGGAGCCCCGAGCTCTCAGGGTCTTCCCCCACGGGCCCCCTTCCCGGTAGGGCCCGCCTCCCGGCAGATGTCTCCCCGTGGCGAGCGCGGCCAATCCTTGAGAGAGGTCACTCGAACGAGGGGTATTGAGCGCCGGAACGGCGCGTTCGAATAGGGGTTCGATAGTGTGGAGCTGCTCAAGGGACGATTGGGGGTGCCAGAGCACATGGTGCGGCGCATCGATGTGACAGGGGCCGGCGGCGTACGACTCGCCGCCTGGGAATTCACCGACCCGCCCAAGATCGACGGCGGGCTGGAGGGAGGCGAACAGCGGCCCGGCGTGCTGCTGCTCCATGGCTTGATGGGCCGCGCCTCACACTGGGCGGCCACCGCCCGCCGGCTGAGCGCCCGACACCGCCCGGTCGCCCTGGACCAGCGGGGCCACGGCCGCAGCGACAAGCCGGCTGACGGACCGTACGACCGCGAGGCGTACGTCCAGGACGCCATCGCTGCCATCGAGCAGCTCGACCTGGCCCCGGTCGCCCTGGTCGGGCATGCCATGGGTGCGCTGACGGCGTGGCAGTTAGCGGCCAGGCGCCCGGATCTCGTCAGTGCGCTGGTGATCTGCGATATGCGTGCCTCCGCGCTGGGTGCGGCCTCACAGCGCGAATGGACCGAGTGGTTCCGCTCATGGCCGATGCCGTTCGCCACGCTCGCGGACGTCCGCAAGTGGTTCGGCGAGGACGACCCGACGCTGGAGCGGCCGCGGCCGGTTCGTGGTGAGTTCTTCGCCGAGGTGATGGCCGAGCGGGCCGACGGCTGGCGCCCGGTGTTCTCCCGTCGCCAGATGCTCACCGCCCGCGAGACCTGGGTCCATGACGCCCACTGGGAAGAGCTCGCCCAGGTGACCTGCCCCGCCCTCGTTGTCCGCGGCCTGGACGCCGAACTCGGCCGCGCGGAGGCCCAGGAGATGGTCCGCGTCCTCCCACGCGGCGCCTACGCCGAAATCCCCGACGCCGGCCACCTCCTCCCCTGGGAACAACCCGACGACTGGTGCGCCGCCATCGAACCCTTCCTGCACGCGGCGACGTCGCCGGCCTGAGCGGGCATCGGCCACGAGAAACACCGACGCGGCAGCAGTGGGAGCAGTTGCGTGAGCGGTGGCAGCGACGGCAGCGGGAGCAGGTGCCTCAGCGGGGGTAGGTGCATCAGCGGTGGCAGCGGTGGCAGCGGTGGTTGGTCGTCGTGGCGAGGCACGGGGAGGGACGGACAGAAAGGCAGACGGACGGACGGACAGACAGACGGGCGGACGGACGGACGGACAGACGGACGGGCAGACGGACGGACGGACGGGCATGGCTGGTCGAGTGCTGTGTACGGCGTTGCTGACCGTGGTTCGGTCAGCCCAGCGTGCGGGTGAAGTCGCCGCGCTGGACCCGCCTCGCGAGCGAGTCACCGTCGCCGCCCAGCAGTGAGCCGTACCCGGTGGCCGCCCAGACACTGTCCTCAGCGGGTATCTCGAAGTACGGGACCGGCCGGCCGTCCCGCCGGTCCGTGAGCACTTCCGGCGCGCGCCGGGTACGTACCGCACGCAGGCAGGTCTCGCAGGCGGCCACCCGCAGTTGCTCACGACGGCCCAGCGGCCGCCAGGGTATGCGGCGCACGGCAGGCCCGTGCAGCGGGTGGAAGAAACACAGCGGGAGGGGAAGCGGGGCCTTGGACAGTGCTGCCCGTCCCTCGGCGACCAGCGCGAACACCCCGGCCAGATCGACGACTCCGTGCGCCTGGTCCAGGACCGTACCGGCCGCCGCGTACGCATCGAGGGCCCGCTCGACGGCCGTTGGATCGCCCTGCGCGGCGCGTGCCTCCTCTCCCAGGCGCACCACCTCCTCGGTGGCCCGGTCACGCAGCCCGGCCTCGTCCGCCTGCCGGGCAGCGGCGAAGACCGACCGCGGCAGCGCGAACGGCGTGGTGAGATCACGTAGCCGCGAACGCCGGCGCAACAGCATCCCCGCGGCGGCCACCAGCAGTACCGGCCCGACGACCAGACTCAGCAACCGGACGAGCGGAGACCCACCGCTCCCCGTACGGGAGGCGGCATCCTTGCCCGTCGTCCCCTCGGCTCCGTCCGACGACGTGGGCTTCGGTGTGCCGAGGCTGGCCGTGGCCTTCTCGTACACCTTGTCGCCGTTGCCCGCTTTGATGATGCTGATCGCCCGGGCCACGCGCTTGGCGAGCCCCGCGCCCTTCATGTCGTCCTGGAAGAAGACCGCCGAGGCGGCGTGCATCGCCTGATGGGCGCCCGCGGGCCACTCGCGGGCGGCGATGTCGTCGGGCAGGTCCCCGAGCGTGATGAGGATGGACGGGCCGCTGCCCATCCGGTCGTGCACCACCTCGGCGAGCTGCTCGGGCTTACCGCCCCAGCTGTCACCCTCGACCAGGGGCACCAGCACGACACGAATCGGCAGCTTGGTCTCCTTGATCTGCGCGACCAGCTCCCGCTTCTGCGCCGCATCAACGGCCGTCGCCAGCGAGGGATCCACGTAGACGGGCGAACCCCGCAGCGCCTCAGCGATCTTCTTCCCCGGGCTGGCCGTGCCGTGGCCGGCAAGGCCAGCGCTGGCCGGCTCCACCCGCCCGGCGGCGCCAGCGGGCACGGACAAGGCGGGCACGGACATGGCGGGTGCGGCCGTGGCGGGCGCGGCTGAACCGTACAGGAGGGTGGCGGCTGCTATCCCGAGGGCAAGCGCGAGCGAGCGCGCGGGCCACAGCCGACGGGCGGCACGGGGCCTTGGCCCGGCGGCCGGGGTGCCTGGCCGCCCGGCCAGGGTGGAGCCGGTCCGCGCGGCTGGGGCGGTGCCGGGCCGTGTGGCTGGGGCGGTGCCGGTCCGTGCGGCCAAGGTGGTGCCGGGCGGGCTGATCGCAGCCCGTCGCTTGCCGACCTGGTCTGGTTGTCGACCGGTGCGGTCACGTCGTTGAGCGATTCCGTCGCGCTGTTGCGCGAGGCGGGCGCGTCGTAGGGAGGTCTGGTCCTCTCGTTGTGTCGCGCCGGTGGGGTCGCCAGGGTCAGTGCACACCGAAGTACTCCCGTACATCGCGGGTGAGTTGATCTATTTCGGCACCGTCGGCGAGCATGGCCAGCGGCTTGGGGAGGGTGGCATACGGGACGTACGCTCCGCGCCCGGTGCTCTCCTGGGAACGCAGCCGCAGTACGGCACCAGGCGTCACCCGGCACCCGTCGCACACCGGCAGCGACCGCCCCCGCCCCGTGGTGCCCGCGCGGGTCCTGCGGGCAGTGCCGCGAGCGCCGGCAGGACCGCGGGTGCCGCGAGAGCCGGCCGCGTCGGCGGTGCCTCCAGTGGTGCCGCTGGTGGTGATGCCGTTGGTGGTGGTGCCGGTGGTGGCGACACCCGGGCGGATCTGTCGTGTCTCGGTGCGCTTACGGGCGGCGCCGTGCAGCGGGTTGCGGTGGCAGACGTGGCGGGCCGCGGACGGCTCGGAGGGCTTGTCGATCATGGTGCGGCCCGCGCGGGCCAGCACGATGGCGCAGGCGAGGGCGGCCGGGGTGGCATCGGCGTCGATCCGGCCGTCGCTGTCACCGTCGACCAGCAACGCGGCTGCATCCAGGCACTCCCACGCCCGACGCTGGGTCTCCTCGGGCAGCGCAGCCATCGGGTTCGGCGCTGCCGTCGGTTCCGGCGTGGACGTTGGACTCGGGACTGATGTCGGTTCCGGGACTGACGTCGGTTCAGGGATGCACGTCGGTTCCAGTGTGGTGGTCCGTTCCAGCGCTGCGGTGAGGGCGTCGAGCTCCTGACGGGCGGTCCGCCGCAGCCACGCCAACGAAGGCCGCTCCGGAGCCTGTGGGCCGTGGGCGGCGGCAGCGGAGACGCCGTCCGACCCGTAGCGTCGACGCCGGGCCCGCACGATCACACGTATCGTTCCGCAACCGGCCGCCACCACCCCCGTGACCAGGAGCGCGGCGAAGATGCCGAGCACCAGGCCGGGACGGAAGTCCCCGGTGAACAGACCGGGCAGCGCCTGTTCCTCGACCGGATCGGCCGCGGGCGGCGGTTCGTAGGGCATGGTGTCCGACGTGGCGGTGCCCGACTTGGTGGTCGGGGCCTTGCCGAGGTACGTCAGCAACTGATCGAGACGACGGCCGAGCTCCGGGTCGGCGGACTCGGGGTACTCCAGATTGCGCGGCCGGTTCGTCAGATACGTCGGGTCCACGCGCGTGCCGTAGTTGACGACTTCGATTCCGCCCGCCGAGGGGTCGGCCAGCACGATCAGGACATTGCGGTGCAACCGGTCGTGCAGCGTCTTGACCAGCAGTTCCTTGCTGCCGTCGGACTCGTCGTCCGGACTGCTGGGTACGGCGGCGATCACTACTGGGATGCGCAGCGTCCGCAGTTTCGCGCGCAGACGGGCGCGCTCGGCGGCGTCCAGCGGGGGGCGGCTCTCGGGGTCGACGTACAACGGGTCGCGACGCAGTCCCCCGGCCACCCGGTCGATCCTCGCCCGCATATCGGCGGCGGTGGGACGCGAACCGTCCCCAGTGGTGGTGTCGTCGAAAACCTGCGAGGCGGTGAACGCGATCAGCCCGCCCAGTGCCACAGCCCCCATCACCAGCGGCAGCACTCCCACACGCCGCCCGTCCGGCCCCTCGACGCCCTTCTCCTTACGCGTCGTCGGCTTCCGACCGCCCGCCGCTTTCGCCGCGCTTACCGGGCTGCCCGCCGCCGCAGCGCGCCGTACCCGGCGACGCCGCACGGCGTACCGGGTGAGCAGCAGGGCCGTCAGTGGGATGCCGGTGACGGCGACGCCGGTCGCGAAGCTCTGATCCTTGCGGGTGGTCTGGTCGGTGTGCAGGGGAGGCAACTCATCCACCGAGCCGCCGTATTTGGCCTGTGCCGCCTCGGCGCGCTGGTGGGCATGACCGGAGGTCAGCACGTCAACGAAATGCCGGAACACCTCACGCGGAGTGGCGTCGTACGGCAGCTCGTACAGCGTCGCCCGACCCGCGTCCTCGGCGCCGGGGAGGCTCACGCCGTACGTCTGCACCGCGGCCAGACCTGTGGGGCTCAGCGTCACATACAGGCCCTTACGGCCCAGCCGGTCATGGACCCCGGCGAGCAGACCAGTGGCCTCGGCGCCGTACTGGGTGTCCGGCAGAACCATGACGTATGTCGGGACGCCCAGCCGCCGGGCCTCCTTGGCGAAGTCCGGCGCGGTCGAGCGGGGGACCGCGCGCGGGATCTGGTCGCTGATGAAGACCGGGTTCCTGCGCAACTGCCCGGCGAGATACGCGGTCTGCGTCGGGGCGTCGGTGCCGCTGGGCGCAGCCTGCACTCCACCGGCGCAGAACAGCACCGCCAACCACCCCATGACCAGCACAACTCCGGTGCGCAGCACCGCCCCCACCACCCCTCGTTCGTGTTGATGCCATGACGCTACCGCTCCTGCCCGCCGCCCGCTGAGCCCTGTGGATAACCTCACGACCAGCCCCGACTGCCGCGGTACGCCCTCGCGACCGCCGTGCCCCGTCTCCACCGGCGAGGTCGCCGGTGCTCCTGTCGACGGACCCGCTGTGTTGGGTTCTTCGCCGCGCCGACCATGCGTTTCCGTACGTATGCGGAGCCGGATCTGAGGGGGGAGGCGAGGAGGAGTCAGCCAGCCGGGGGCTGCCGTCCTCCTACGGCCGGTCCGTGGCGTGCGGCTAGCGGCAACACGGCGGTTGCTCCAGACCGCAGGGGTGTTGGCGGTTGGTTTTGCCTGTGACGACGTTGGCGGGTTGGTCTTGTCCGCGGGGCGTCGGCGGTTGACCTCGCTTGTGGCGACGGCGGGTTGCGGCGCACGGCGGCGACGGCGACGGGCTGGCCGTGGGCTTCCCCCGCCCCCTCCCCCTCTCCCCCTTCGGGGGAGGGGGCGGGGGGTGGGTTCGGGGGTGGGGGGATACGCGCGAGGCAACGAGCCTCAACCAGGCTGCGCCGACCAAGCGCCTCAACCATGCTGCGCCAACCAAGCGAGTCAGCCAGGCCGAGGGCCAGACGTCGGCCCCACCCGTCAGGCGCCCGGCCGGACCGACCCGTCAGGCGCCCGGCCGGACCGACCCGTCAGGCGCCCTGCCAGACCCGCTCAAACCCCCAGCCGGAGCGGTCAGCTGGCCGAAAGCGCGTGAGGGCGGCTAAAAGGCACACGTGGGCAACCAAGGGAAACCAAACGGCGCCTGCGGGAGACCGAAAGGGGCCGCGGGCGGGCGACCCAAAGGCGCGGGCCATACGGGATATACGCAGGACCCGCCTCACCCACCCACCCACCCACCCTCGCCCGCCCTCACCCCTTGCTCACCGCCGTGAGGATCTCCGGCAGGCGCTTGATGGTGCGGGGGGCCGCCATACGGAGGCCCAGTTCTGCTGCGCCGGTGCCGTAAACGGCGCCCAGAGGCAGCAGGATCCACAGGAGGTGGTGGAGGCCCGCGACGTGGAGCCAGATGGTGAGGCCCAGGAGAGGGGTGCACAGGACGGCGCCTATCAGGAAGCCGCCGAAAAGGCTGAACCAGGCGATCGAACCCTGGCCCGGGGCCACGTTCTTGTTGCTCTCCGAGGGGATCGAGTACGGGAAGATCGCGGACGTCAGTGCGCCGGTGCCGATCAGTGCGCCCAGCAGGGCCAGGGAGAGGCCGTACACCTGCGGGAAGTCGGACCACGGGCCGATGAAGGCCGCTGCGCCGACCGAGACCAGGGTGACGTACGGGACGGCCACCAGCGCGAGGGTGAACGCCCGGGCGCGCAGCTCCTGGTAGGCATCGCGCGGGGTGGCGATCGTGGAGGCGACCATCCAGAAGGCCGACGTGTCCTGGCCGAACTGGTTGTACATCTGCATGCCGAGCAGCGCAGGGGCCGAGAACGCGGTGTAGATGCTGCCGTTGCCCTGGATCGAGTAGACGACCGGGGCCAGCAGGCCGATGCCGAGGGCGGTCGCCCAGGACATCTTCGACTTGGGGTCGCGCCAGGCGTAGCGCAGCGTACGGAGCATGACCGGGCCCGTGCGGCCGCCGGGCAGCAGGCGGACGAGCCCGCGCTCACCGCTGCCGGACCGGCGGGCGCTGTCCTTCTCCACCGCCTGGAGGGTGGAGGAGTCGGGGGACGTCATCAGGGTGGTCAGCGAGCGCTGCCACCAGAAGAGGAGGAGGGCCAGGGCCCCCGCCGCGAGGGCTATGCCGGCCAGTGCGCGCCCGTAGGCGCCCTGACCGACGGCCTCGACCGCGCCGATCGCGGAGGCCGGCGGAAGCCAGCGCAGGACGTCCCCGAGGGGTTCCAGGACGGCCAGCCCGTCGGGGCTGCCGAGCTTCTGGACGGCGATGTTGATGCCCTGGGCGCCGAGCGCGATGAACAGGCCGCTCAGCACGGCGAGGTCACGGCCGCGGCGGCTGGTCAGCAGCCGCACCGACGCCGTGGCGATCGCGCGGGCCAGTGCCGCGCACACCAGCACCACCAGGACGACCGCGAGGACACCGACGAGGGCGGCGGCCGGCCCGTCCGCGAGGGCGATCACCGCGCCGGTCATCAGCGCCAGGGTGACGAACGGGCCGATGCCGATCAGGGACGCCACCAGGAGGGCGCCGATCAGCGGGCGTGGCCGTAGAGGCAGCATCACCAGACGGGTCGGGTCCAGCGTCTCGTCGCCTGTCGGGAAGAACAGGGGCATCACCGCCCAGCCGAGCGTGAGGATCCCGGTCAACAGCACGGCCAGCGCCCCGACATGGACGTTGCCGCGCAGCGCGATCAGCCCCAGCACCGCGCCGGCCGCGAACAGCAGCCCGACGATGACCGAGCTGACGTAGGCGGCGGTGCGCCCGGCCGACTGACGGAGTCCGTTGCGCAGCAGGGTCAGCTTCAGCCGTACGAAGACGGCGGTGAGGTTCGGTGCGGCGGGCGAGGGCGCGGCCACTGCGGTGGGTTCGGTGCTCATCGGGCGCCGCCACCGCCCAGCCAGTCCAGGCTCTGCCCGGCGGCGCGGTCATGGGCGCCGACCAGTTCGAGGAAGGCGTCCTGCAGCGTGGGTGCGGCGCCGCGGACCTCGGCGAGCGGGCCGTCCGCGCGGATCCGCCCGCCGGCCATCACCGCGACCCAGTCGCACAGCGACTCGACCAGCTCCATCACATGACTGGAGAAGATCACGGTCGCCCCGGAGGCGGTGTAGCGCTCCAGTACGCCGCGGATGGTCTGCGCGGACACCGGGTCGACGCCCTCGAAGGGCTCGTCGAGGAAGAGGATCTCGGGGTTGTGCAGCAGGGCCGCGGCGAGGCCGATCTTCTTGCGCATACCGGTGGAGTAGTCCACGACCAGTTTGTGCTGGGAGCCGGCGAGATCGAGGACGTCCAGCAGCTGGGCGGCCCGCTTGTCGACCTCGTCGCCCGGCAGGCCCCGCAAACGGCCCATGTAGGCGAGGAGTTCGCGTCCGGAGAGGCGCTCGAAGAGCCGCAGTCCCTCGGGCAGCACGCCGATCCGGGACTTGACCGCGACCGGGTCACCCCAGACGTCGTGCCCGCCGATCTCCACCACGCCCGAATCCGGGCGCAGCAGACCGGTCACCATGGAGAGGGTGGTGGTCTTGCCCGCGCCATTGGGGCCGACCAGCCCGATGAAGCGGCCGGAGGGGAGCTTCAGGTCGATGCCGTGGACGGCGACCTGCTCGCCGAACTTCTTCCACAGGCCCTGGACGCGGACGGCGGGCGGCCCGTCCGCGGCGCCGGCGGCCGCGGACGGCCCGCCCGGAGAAGCAGCCGATGTCTGCTCGGGCGGTGTCGCACCGGCCCGCACCTCGTTGTGTTCCGGCTCGTTGCCCACCGGTCCCGCCCTCCGACGTCCCCGCAGGAGCCCCCTCGACCCCCGTCCGCGTCCCACGATACGAGCGGCCACTGACAAGCCGTCGGGCAAAGGGCGCGCCGGGCAACGACCCGCGCGCCGCCGGGACGGGGTCGGGTCCCCCGGGCGGCCGATCGGGAGGATCGGGCGCGTCGGCGGGGCGGGCGCGGGTCGGGCGCGGGTCGGGCCGATCGGACGAGGCGGGTGGACCAGGCGGGGACCAGGCGGGGGGACCGGCTTTCACGCAGACTGGCGGTTCGCTGGTTCGGCATCCCCCCAGTGGTTCGGCTCTCCACCCCCGCTCCCCACCGCGTCCCCCCGTTTCCCCTCGGTCCCCGTTTCCCCTCGGTCCCCGTTTCCCCCGTTTCCCCACGCCCGCGGTTCACCGCCCCCGGGCCGCCACCGCGTCCCGGGCGCAGGCGTACGCCAGTGGGCTGATCAGTTCCTCCGCGTCCGGCAGCCAGCGGTTGCTGGCGGTGGGGCGGCGCGCCCACTGCACGCACCCGTGCGCCCCCACCCGGGTCGGTGGGGCGGCGATGTACTCGCCCTCGCCCCGGCAGATCAGGTCGAGCGCGGCCGGGGCCCAGCCCAGGCCCCGTACGAGATCGGGGACCTTCACTGCGGCGCCGGGGAGGACGAGGAAGAGCATCCGGCGGTCCGGGGTGCGGGTGACCGGCCCGAGCGTCAGCCCCATGCGCTCCATACGGGCCAGCGCCAGGCAGCCCGCCGTCTCGGACACGTCGAGGGCCTCGAAGGTCCGTCCCGTCGGCAGAAGGATCGACGCCCGGGGCTGCTTGCTCCACATACGGCGGACGGTGGTCGCGCTGCCGGATGCCAGGCCGGCCCAACCGGGCGCCATGGGGTGCGCACCGGGCACGGCGCAGTCGCCGGCGTCGCACGAGCAGCGCGGCGTCTCACCGTCGTGCTCCAGCCATGCGCCGGGGAACACGTCCCAGTGGCGTTCTTCGGCGTAACGCACCGCAGTTTCGAGCAGCTGCTCGCCGCGCTGCTTGGGGATCTGCGAGGCTCCTGTGACTCCGATGGTCTCTTCCACGCAGAGGACAACTCCCCGTGTCACCAAGGGTTACGGCCGAATGGGTGACCTCCCCGGCGCATCGTTCTCGCACGTGGGGCGCATGGGTGCACCGGTGGGGGCGCGTATGCGGGTCGGGCCCGGCGGGTGGGTAGCCACCTGCGTGACGGGCGGAGAGGCCGCCCGACGGCAGGCCGCGGTGCACCAGGGGAGCCCTGCACGGCGGCGCCGTTACCAGTGCACGGGCACCACCGCGCCATTCCCCACCAGCAGCACACGTCCCGTGAACCGACTTCATGAACGGACAAACGTGACCGAATCCCGTTCCCGGAATCCGTGACCGAACGCGTGACCGCGTCCCGTGGCCGCATCCTCCGGCCGAGGGCCGCGATCCCGGAAAGCGTCTTCGCAAAGCGTCTTCGTGAAGCGCCTTCGGAATGCGTCTTCGGGAAACGTCTTCGGAAACCGACTTCGTGCACGATCTCGGAGCAGGTCTCGTGAACCCGCGCTTCGCACGCAAGTGCCCAGGAGAGCGAGCAAATCGCACACCATCTGGCATCGGCCTGCAAAGCGCGTATCACTCAGATCCTTCCCAACATGCGTATCCCGGATCTCTCGGATATCCGGGATATCCGTGGGGAAGCGATCCCGGGGAACGGCGTTCCGTGGTGAACGCGCAGCAAACCAGGGGGTACAAGCATGGCCGCCAGGCCACTCGTCGCGCGGCAGCCCAATGAGCGGCTGCAGGCGCTGATTCAGGAAGCCGGGTGCTCCAACGCGGGGCTCGCCCGTCGCGTCAACATGTGCGGGGCGGAACACGGCCTCGACCTGCGCTACGACAAGACCTCGGTGGCCCGCTGGCTGCGTGGTCAGCAGCCGCGGGGCCGTGCCCCGGCCGTCATCGCCGAGGCGCTGGGCCGCAAACTGGGGCGCACGGTCACCATCGACGAGATCGGGATGGCCGACGGCAAGAACCTCGCGTCCGGGGTGGGGCTGCAGTTCTCGCCGACTGTCCTCGGGGCGATCGAGCAGGTCTGTGAGCTGTGGCGCAGCGATGTCGGGCGTCGTGACTTCCTCAGTGGCTCCACGGTGGCGGCCTCGGCGCTGGTCGAGCCCAGCCGCGACTGGCTGATCACCGGCGCCGACAGCCAGGTCGCACGCAACGCCGGTGCGCGGGTGGGGGTTTCGGACGTCCAGGCGGTACGGGCCATGACCACGGCACTCAGCGAGCTCGACCACCGTTTTGGCGCCGGACACGTGCGGCCCGTGGTGGTGCACTACCTCAACAGCGTGGTGTCGGGACTGCTCGCCGGTTCGTACCGGGAGGCCGTCGGGCGGGAACTCTTCGCAGCTGTCGCGCGTTTGACGGAACTGGGCGGCTACATGGCCGTCGACACCGGTCAGCCCGGTCTGGCGCAGCGCTACTACATCCAGGCGCTGCGGCTGGCGCAGGCGGCCGGCGACCGCGGCTACGGCGGCTACGTGCTCGCCGCCAGCATGAGCCACCTCGCCGCCTCGCTCGGCAACCCGCGGGAGATCGCCCAACTCGCCCGCGCCGCCCAGGAAGGCGCCCGCGGACACGTCACCCCACGCACCGAGGCGATGTTCTTCGCGGCCGAGGCGCGCGGGCACGCCCTGATGGGCGACGGCCGGGCCTTCCAGGCGGTGGCCGGGCAGGCGCTCGCCGCGATGGACCGTGCCGACACGGCCACCGAAGCGGGCGACGACCCGGTCTGGATCGCCCACTTCGACCAGGCGTATCTGGCCGATGAACTCGCGCACTGCCACCGGGACCTGGGCCAGCCCGGGCCCGCCGCCCAGCGGGCGACGGAGGCGCTCGACGGGCATCCGGAGGGCCGGGCGCGGCGCCGCGCCATCGGGCTGCTGCTGCTGGCCGGCGCGCAGGTACAGCAGCGCGAGGTCGAGCAGGCCTGCCATACGGGCGCACAGGCCGTGGAGCTGCTGAGCGGGCTGCGGTCGGACCGGGGCTCCGAGTATCTGGAGGACTTCCAGCTGCGTTTGGAGCCGTACCGGGACGAACCGGTAGTAAGGGAATTCAGTGCACGACTGGAACTACGGGCCGCGGCGGCGTGATCGACTCATGCTGCCGGCGCGGTCGGTACGGTGCGGCGACTGCTTTGCCGGAGCGCATCGGGTTCGCTGGATTGCATCGAGTTCATTGGGCGAAGTCCGGTTGGTTAGACAAAGTCGGGTTTGTTGGGCAACGTCGGGTTGCCGGATTGAGTCGGGTGTTCCTGGCTTGGTGACAGGTTCGTCGCCGTAGTTGTCGCCGGTTCGTCGTAGGGCACCGGGTGGGCCGTCGATCACGGCCCGCCCGGTGTGCACGCCGTCCCCGCCCGGTGCGCGGCAGGGCGGAAGGGGGCGGTGACCAGGGGGCGTGGTCGAACGTTGCTGCGACCCGGTAGCGTGCAGCCGACGATTCCGTAGGTCTGCACGTTGGTAGGAGTCACGGTGACGCAGAGCGGACAGGGTCACGACCCGCAGAATTCTGCGGCCGGTCCCGCGCGAGAGGGCATTGTGCTGCCCGCTAACGGTGAGCCGTACATCCCCGACCAGCAGGCCGCTCCGTCGGCGGGGCAGCCCTGGGGCCAGCCCTGGGGGCCCGGCCAGCAGGCCGCTCCCGCGCCGCAGAACGCTCCCGCCCCGCAGCCGTACGGGCAGGCACCCGCCCCGCAGCAGAACTACGGTCAGGCACCGGGACCGGGGCAGAACTCCGCCCAGGGGCCGGTGCAGAACTACGGCCAGGCGCCGTCGCAGGGCTACGGATATCCGCCGCCGCAGGATGCGGGCGCACCGGTTCCGGGAGTGCAGGCTCCGGGAGCGCAGGCCCCCCTGCCGCCCCAGCAGCCCGGCGGTCAGGGCTTTCCGCCGCCGCCCCAGGGACAGCCCCCGGTGCCGCCCGTGCCGCCGTCGGCGCCGCAGCAGGCGCCCGGCCAGCAGGCCGCCCCGCAGCCCGCAGCGCAGCCGTTCGGCCAGCAGCCCGCCCCGCAGCCCTGGGGGCAGCCCCAGGCTCAGCCCGGGCAGCCCCCGGCGTCCTCCGGTGAGCTGGTGCGGTCCGCTCCGCAGGCCGGTGCGCCGCTTCCGCCCGCTTCGGGTGACGCCGAGGCGACGACGGTGATCCCGCCGTACGACGCCCGGTCCAGTGGTCCCGGTGGGGCCGGTGGGGCCGCCCCGCTGCCTCCTGAGGCGATGTCCCGGCCGGAGTCGCCCGACGAGTCCACGACGATGCTCCGGGCCGTGAAGCCGGGCCAGGGCGGGCCGCAGGGGCACGCGCAGCCGATGCCGCAGGCCCAGCCGATGCCCGGTGCGGGCGGCGGGAGCGACTCCGAGGCCACCCAGCTCATCCCCCCGGTGGGCGCCGGTGTGCCCGCACCGCCTCCTGGCGCGCCGTTCGGCGTCCGCCCGGGCGCGCCCGGCGACCGCCCCACCCCCGCCGAGTTCGACGGCCTGTTCCGCGACGGGCCGGCGGCGCCCCCCGCGGGGGCGCCGGACGCCACCGCGCAGCTGCCCCGTTTCGAGGACCCGGGCCAGCCCCCGTACGGCGGCCAGGGCGGCCAGGGGTACGGCCAGCAGTTCGCGTCCGGCGGGCATGACGCGCAGGGCCCGTACGACCCGCAGGGCTCGTACGACGAGGACGGCGGCGGACGGGGCCGGCGGCTGGCCCCGCTCGCGATCGTCGGTGTCGTCATCGTGGCGCTGGCGGGTGCCGGCCTCGGTGTCGGCTGGGCGCTGAGCGGCGGCAGCGACGACACCGCGCAGAAGCAGGGCTCCAGCGGCAGCACCAAGGCGGCCAAGGAGTCGGAGTCGGAGGCACCGAAGGCCACCACGGACCCCGCCGAGGCCCAGGCGAAGGGGCTGGACGCCCTGTTGGCCGACAGCAACAACAGTCGTTCCTCCGTGATCGGCGCCGTCAACAACATCAAGTCGTGCAGCAACCTCGGCAACGCGGCGAAGGACCTGCGGGCCGCCGCCGGGCAGCGCAACGACCTGGTCAAGCGGCTGCAGCAGCTGCCGGTCGACAAGATCCCGGGCCACGAGCGGCTGACCGCGGCGCTCACCAAGGCGTGGCAGTCCTCGGCCGCCGCGGACAACCACTACGCGGCCTGGGCCGGCCAGGTGGGCGGCAAGAAGGGCTGCCACAAGGGCCGGGCCCGGGGCACCAGGCAGGCCGTGCAGGGCAACGCTGCCAGCGCCCAGGCGACCCAGGCCAAGAAGCAGGCGGCGCAGCTGTGGAACCCGCTCGCCCAGAAGTACAGCCTGACGGAACGCCGCCCGGAACAGCTCTGAGCGGCTCTGCGCGGCTCTGAGCGGCTCTGAGCCGCCAGGCGGCCAGGCGCATTCGGACGTCAACGGAACACTCCGAACCGCAACGGAAGGCTCCGGATGTCGCTGGGCAGCTCCGGACTTCGAGGGGCAGCTCCGGATGTCACCGGCCGGCTCCGGACGTTCACGGACAGCTGCGGACGTCGACGGGCAGCTCCGGACGTCAACGGGCAGGCCCGGGCCGCCGACTGCGCCGGGGCCAGGTTCCGAGGCCGAGCCTGGGCCCACCGGTCCCGGCGACGGCCCGGTCCCGGCGACGGGTCGGGCCCGGCGGCTCAGCCGTCGTCCGTGCGGCGGCGTTCCAGGGTCCGGGTGACGTTCACGAACCCGTCCTGGGCGGAGGCCAGTTCGCCGTTCCGCACCACCTGGTACGTCACCATGCCGTTCACGATGCGCGGGAAGTCCTGCACGGCGAGCATGTCGTCGTCGCGCCAGCGCAGCTTCGGGGTCAGGCCCCCGGTGTCGATGGCGCGCTCACCGCGGTCGAGGGTGGTCTGCAGGCCGTGCGAGGTGATCTCGGTCATGCCCGCGTCGTCGAGCTGCTCGATCAGTGAGCGCAGCACCGTATAGGCGATCCAGGTGGTCTGCACCCCTTGGTCGGCCGGATCGATGCGGTTGTCGTCGAAGGCGTAGTCGGTGATGACCTTCCGCATCGGCCGCCAACGGGGGTCGTCGGCCACCGGGTACCAGCCGGTGATGTCCGCGCCCTCCAGGGGGCCCGACGTGCCGCCCGAGCGGTTCACCAGCGCCTGGCCGACGCTGCCGAGGACGGATGCGACCCGCACCTTGGGGCTGTCCTCCTGGAGGCGCCGGAAGGCGTCGAAGAACGCGTCCGTGTGGTCGCCGAGGGAGGCGGCCACGCACGCTCCGGGTGCCTTGCCGCCGGCCTCGGCGGTCCCGTAGACGGCCGGATCGGCGCCCACTTCGTGCAGGGCCCGGTTCACCTGGGGCGAGTAGTCGGTGCCGTCCTCGGGCGCCTTGATGTCCTTGGCGGGGCGCCGACTGCCGCTCTGCAGGCCGGAGTCGAGCAGGGACGGCATCTGGTCGCCCTGGATGGTGTCCGGGCGGACCAGCGCGACGCGCTTGCAGTCGGCCGCCAGCTGGCGGCCGTTCCCGGCGAGCAGGGACGCCTGGCCGCCGTTCACCGGATACGACAGCGGGCTCTGGAACTCCTCGTCGGAGGCACCGTAGCCCCCGATGAACGGGATGCCCTTGACCTCCAGCGGGGACATGAACGAGCGGCCGAACTGGCTGTAGGAACCGACGACGGCGACCGCGCCCTCGTCCACCGCCCGTTGGGCGCACTGTGCGGCGGCCACCGAATCGTTGCGCTCGTTGCAGGTCAGCACCCGCAGTCGGTGGCCCCGGATGCCGCCGTGCGCGTTGACCGAGCGGGCATACGCCTGGGCCATGGCCGGCATTCCCGGCATATTGGTCGCCCGGGTGCCCTCCGGCGCCCAGGTCATGACCGTGACCGGCTCACGCTCCCCGGAATCCCCCGCTCCGGGGAGGGAGCCGCAGCCGGAGAGCAGCGACGCGACGGCCGCCGTACATGTCACCGCAGCGGCGATCGTGACCGCGGCAGCATGGGGCAACAAGGGGCGGGGGGAGGAGCGTCGCCGTCCGGTCATGGCACCGCAGCCTTCCGTCCTGCCCGGAACGCCCGAGTGACGAAAGAGCAACGGATGGTGACGTGGCGGTGAACTCCGGGGGGCCGTGCGAGATCGTTTGCGCAGAACGTACGATCGAATGCTGTGCAAGGTTCGGAGAAGTCTTCCCGTCGCGGCCGTCGCTCGACCACCATGGGCGGCATGCCACTCAACGACATGCCGTGGTGGCGCTGGCGCTGCAATGTGCGCTCCGCGCTGCACATGCTCTCCGACCCCGCGTTCCACCAGGAGACCTGGCTGGCCGGCCGGCCGGGATACGGGGACGTCACCGACGCCGTCTACCGGCTCGTCGAGGACACCTGGCTGGACAACTGGTCCGCCGACAAGTACGTCGGCACGATCTTCCGGGACGCCCAGGAGGCCCAGCTGGTCGACGTCGCCGTCCTGAGGGTGCTGCGCATCATGCACCAGGTCGGCGCGGACGCCCCGGTTACCGCCTACATGGCGCACGAGGGCTGGACGGAGGCCGTACAGGCGGCCCGTGCGGCCCATGTGCACATGGCGACGGCGGACGGCGAGGACCCCGATGCGCCGCCGCGCTCGCTGGAGGTGCTGGCCATCATGACGGGCGGCGCGGACGCCCCGGTCTGAGCTGCTCCGCAGGTATGGGAACCTATGAGGTCATGAGCGAGTCGCAGCCCACCCAGCCCGGTCGAAACGGTCGGAACGATCACGACAATCGGAACGCCCGGAACGATCAGTACGTCCTCACCCTGTCCTGCCCGGACAAGCAGGGGATCGTGCACGCGGTGTCCAGTTACCTCTTCATCACCGGCTGCAACATCGAGGACAGCCAGCAGTTCGGCGACCACGACACCGGGCTGTTCTTCATGCGCGTCCACTTCAGCGCGGACGCGTCGGTGAGCGTGGACAAGCTGCGGGCGAGCTTCGCGGCGGTGGGCGACTCCTTCGGCATGGACTGGCAGATCCACCGGGCCGACGAGAAGATGCGGGTCATCCTGATGGTGTCCAAGTTCGGGCACTGCCTCAACGACCTGCTCTTCCGCTCCCGGATCGGCGCGCTGCCGATCGAGATCGCGGCCGTGGTCTCCAACCACACGGACTTCGCGGAGCTGGTCGGCTCGTACGACATCCCGTTCCACCACATTCCGGTCACCCGCGACACCAAGGCGCAGGCCGAGACGAAGCTGCTGGAGCTGGTGCGGGCGGAGGGCGTCGAACTGGTGGTGCTCGCCCGTTACATGCAGGTGCTCTCCGACGATCTGTGCAAGGCGCTGTCCGGCCGGATCATCAACATCCACCACTCCTTCCTCCCGAGCTTCAAGGGCGCCAAGCCGTACCACCAGGCGCACGCCCGTGGCGTGAAGCTCATCGGCGCCACCGCGCACTACGTGACCGCCGACCTCGACGAGGGCCCGATCATCGAGCAGGAGGTCGAGCGGGTCGGCCACGAGGTCACCCCGGACCAGCTCGTGGCGATCGGCCGCGACGTCGAGTGCCAGGCCCTGGCGCGCGCCGTGAAGTGGCACAGCGAACGCCGCGTGCTCCTCAACGGCAGCCGGACGGTGGTTTTCGCCTGACGGCGGACCGCGGTTTTCGCGTAACGCCGGGCGGTGGGTTTCGCGTAACGCCGGGCGGTGGTTTTCGTGTAACGGCGGCGTTCGCGCCGCGGTCGTCTTTGCGCAACGCTCTCGTCTCGCGTAAGCGTAAGCGTAAGCGTAAGCGCAGGCGCGGGTGTAGGCGCAGGCGCGGGCCTTCCGGCGCGCGCCTCGGCGTATGCCTTCCGACGCGCGCCTTCGGTCTGTGCCTTCGGTCTGTGCCTTCCGGGGTGCGCCTGGCCCCCGGGGGGAGAGGCCCCCTGCGGGTTGCCGGCTCCTGGTCTTGGTTCGGGGGCGTCGGGGCGGGGTTGTCAGAGGCGGGACAGGGACGCGGTGGCGAAGAGGACCTCGCGGATGGCGTCGCGTTCGCCGTGTTGACCTGCGGCGGCGTCCTCGGGAGAGATGTGGCCGGCCGCCAGCTGGCAGAACTCGGCGCTGTCCAGGGCGATATGCGCAACGGTGTGCTCGGGCGTGCCCAGCGCGGCCGGTGAGTCCAGCGCTATGTACCAGTGGCCGCCGCCGTTGCCCTCGACCTCCAGATGGAGCGTACGGCCCGGGGCGCCGGCCTCGACCAGCCGCTGCGGCGGGGACGCCAGCCCGGCCCGGCGGCGGTCGGCCAGTGCGCTGGGCAGCAAGCGGGCGGCGAGGTCGACCATGCGGTTCAGATGCGCGGCGGCCGGGGCCTCGTACGGATAATCCACCGCCTCCGCGATGTCGCCGGCGTGCACCCAGCACTCGAAGGCCCGGTCCAGGAACGCGTCGCGCAGTGCGAGTCGGAAGTCGCCGTAGGGAACGGCGAGTTGGGCGACCTTGTCGCCGGCGAACGACGCCTGTCTCATCAGGGCGTAGCTCTGCTCGCGCCACGGCTCATGGGTGGCGAGCGGGCTCTCCGTGCCGCTGCGGCCGCGCCACACCGTCTCGGTGCGGATCAGCGGGTCCGGGGTGCCCGGCGGGGCTGCCGTACCGAGCGGGTCGGGGAGCCCGAGCGCCGTCGCGACCAGGCCGTCCACCGCCATCAGGTGCCCTATGACCCCGGCGACCGTGGTCTGCCGTTCCACTGGGCGTTCGTCCTCGAACCAGCGCAGCCGCACCGGGGCGCGCCACTCCGCCTCGCCCATGTCGCGCAGCAGGGCGTCCAGTTTTGCGGTCTCCGCGTCGTACGGCGCTGCCCACTCGGGCACCGGGATACGCGCCGGGCGGCGGCCCAGGCAGCCCTCCAGTACCCGGGAGCGCAGCAGCGGGTCGAGGTCGAGGCTGTCGGCGGGGTGCAACAGGCCGACCGCGTCGCGCAGTCGCACCGCCTCGTCGGCGCAGGAGGCGCAGTCGGTCAGGTGCGCCTCGACGGCGGCGGTCTCCTCGGCGGAGCAGGCCGACAGTGCCCAGGCGCCGAGCAGCGACTTCAGGACGCGGTGCGGCGGGGCGGGCGCCGGGCCCGGGGGCGGGGTGGGCGCGGCGACAGGGTCGGTCATGGGCTCGGCTTCCGGGGCGCGCGAGGAGTGTGCGCGCGGGGTGTTTGCGCGCGGTGGTACCACGGGCGGGGCTTCGGTGTCCGCCGCATCGCTCGCATTGCCCATATCGCCCGTACTGTCCGCATTGTGCGTGTTGCCTGTGCTGCGCGTGTTGCTTGCGCTGCCCGGGCTGCCCGCATCGTCAACCGGTTCGGCGGAGGGGGCGCCGGACGGGTCGTCGTACGGATCGTCGGACGGGTCGTCGTACGGATCGGCAGCCGGTTCGGCAGTCGGATCGGCAGTCGGATCGGCATCCAGATCGCCGGACGACCCGCCGGACGACTCGCCGGACGGGTCGCCGGACGGGTCGCTGGGCGGGTCGGCTTCCGGGTCATGGAGCGGGACGGGTGGTACGGGCGTGAGGGAGGGCGCGGGCGGTACGAAGGGTTCGGGCGGTGGGGGAGGGGTGGGGGTGGCGTCGGGGAGCGGGCCGCGGTCCTCGGCGGCGGGGCGCGGTGCCGGTATCCACGGCCGTTCACCGGGGCCGCTGGGGCGCCCGGTGCCGTCCCACTCGTCCGGGCCGTTCACAGTGCCCGTCCGGGGCCCTGGCCGGGCGGGGCGGCGGTGCCGGGGCCGGAGGATGCGTAGGCCGAGCGGCGGGTGGGCGGCAGGGCGGTGGCGTTGTGGGCGGTGGACAGCAGTTGCAGGCCCAGGCGCAGCCGGCGTCGGGCCTCGTCCTCCGTGACGCCGAGGTCGGCGGCGGTCTGGCGGTAGTCGCGGCGCTGGAAGTACGCCAGCTCCAGGGCTGCCCGCAGGGGTGCGGGCATGGACGTGACGATGTAGTCGGCGCGGGCGGCGGTGGATGCCTCACGGATCTTCTGCTCCATCTCGGCCTGCGCCGGGGCGTCCGCACCGCCGTCGCGGGCGCAGGCGGCCTCCGTCTGGCGCAGCCGCTGGACGGCCTGGTGGCGGGTGAGGCCGGCGATCCAGGAGCGCAGCGGTCCCTGCTTGGGGTCGTAGGAATCCGGGTGTTCCCAGATGGCGGCGAAGACCTCGCGGGTGATGCGGTCGGCGGCGTCCTCGTCCTCCAGGACGCGGTAGGCGAGGCTGTGCACGAGCGAGGCGAAGCGGTCGTAGAGCTCGCCGAGCGCGGCCGCCTCGCCGCGGGCGAGCCGCTGCTGCATCCGCCTGTCCCAGCGGGGTGGCGCGTCGTGTCCCATCGGACCCCCATCTCTGCCCGTCGCCTGCGGGCTCACACCTCAGCCGTCACTCCTGCGCACCGTCGCTCCTGCGCATCTGCACACCCTCAGCCCGAGGCTGTGGGCGCGATCACGGAAATCGTCGTGCCTCGAATGTAATGCGCGGGTCTGACAACAGACGCTCCTTTGCGGCAAATCGAACCTTGAGGGGGACGCGGATGGTAGGGGCCTGACGGCCCGGGCCCGGCCGGGGGGAGTGTCCTGGGAACGGCTCGGGAGGCGCCCGGGAGTGCCCGCGAAGCGCCCCGGAAGCGCCGTGCAGCACTCGGGAGGCACTCGGAAAGCGCTCGGGAAGCGCGCGTAAGCGGCGGCCGGGCGCTCGAAGTTGAACGTTGCTGATCTTTCATGGATGTTTGAGATGATGTGTTATCCGGGCGTGACCAGAGGTGGGCGGAAAGTTGCCGGCCCTGGGGCATAGCCTTGGGTGTGAACGGCCTGTTACGCCCCACGGCTGCCGTCGGGAACCATGATGAGTTTCAGGACATCGAGGCCGGGCAGTCGAGCCGGGGAAGGATGGGTTCCGGATGTAACCGGGCGTATCCGGTCCGAAAGCGAGCGAAAGGCTTCGAGCGCGTGTCGTTGAAGGTGGCAGAGGACGCACAGGGCCCCTGGGCCGTACTCCAGGTTTCCGGTGAGATGGACCTGGTCACGTCGCCTGCCGTGCGCCAGCACGTGCACGATGCGGTGGCGGACGGCCGGAGATCGCTGGTCCTCGACCTCTCCGAGGTCCGCTTCTGCGACTCCAGCGGGGTCGGTGTGCTGATCGCCGCCCGTCGGCTGATGCGCTCGTGCCAGGGCCGGCTCCGACTGATCCTGCCCGCCCAGGGTGCCGTCGACGGCTCGCACGTCAACCGGGTGCTGGCCGCACTCGGCGTCCGCCGGCTCTTCGAGGTCTACCCGGACCTCTCCACCGCCGTCGACGAGGCCGCCGCACCGCTCTCCGCCTGACGCCCCAAGCGCCCGAGGAACTCCAGGCAACCAGCCTCCCAAGGACCCCCAGCGCCCAAGCGCCCCAAGCACCCAAGCGCCCCGAGCGGTGCCGCCCGCCACCCGGTCCGCCGCGCTCCCGTCCGCCCGCAGCGGCCCGTCCTTCGCCCGCCCGGCCGCTGCCCCGTCTCGCGGGCTCACGCCGCCCCCGACGCGCTCACCCCGGATTCAACCCGCCTTCAACCCGCCCTCAAGCCGCCTTCACCCCGCCCCGTACGGAAACTCCGCCCGTACCACGAAGCCGCCGTCGGAGGTGTGGCGGGCCTCCAGCGTGCCGCCCAGGCTTTGGGCGCGCTCGCGCAGTCCCACCAGGCCGTGGCCGCCACCGGGCAGTGCCGGGGCGGTTGCCGTCGCGTCCGGCGGGCCGTTGCGTATTTCCACCCGCAGTCCCGGACCGGCCTCCCCGCCGACCTCGTCCGAGGGATCGACCCGGACCCGCACCTGCGCCCCCGGCGCGTGCTTGCGGACGTTGGTGAGCGCCTCCTGGACCGTGCGGAAGGCGGCCCGCTCCACGGTCTTCGCCCCACCCGCACCACCCGGCCCGCCCGCACTGGCCACCACGCCGCCCTCGTACGTCACGTCCAGCGCGCTCATCTCGATCAGTCGCGGCAGCTCCTCCAGATCGGGCTGCGGCGCCAGTCCGCTCGCCTCCTCGCCGTCGCCGTCCCCGCCGTCCGCCCGCAGTACCCCCACCATGTGCCGCAGCTCCTCCAGCGTCCGTACGGACAGTTCGCGGATCGTCCGGGCGCCGGCCCGCGCCGCCTCGTCCTCCGTACTGACCTGCACCGCCCCCGCCTGCAGACTGATCAGGCTCACCTGGTGGGCCACCACGTCGTGCATCTCCCGGGCGAGCCGGGCCCGTTCGGTGGTCTTGACCCGGTCCGCGAGCAGCCGGTCCTCTCGGCGCAGGCTGCGGGTCAGGTCCTCGACACGGGAGGCCAGTTCGCGGCGGGTACGCACCAGCAGCCCCAGCGCGATCGGCGCGGCCGAGGTGACGCAGGCGTCGATCAGCACCAGCGTGTTCTCGCGGTACGCGGTGAGTTCGAAGTCGGAGATCGGGTACGGCAGGAAGTGCGCGGCGATCAGCAGCACCGCGCAGATCCCCAGCCGCCTCCGGCCGGGGCGCCGGGCCGCCAGGGTGTAGAGCCCGATCATCGGGGCGAACCAGATGTAGCCGATGTAGAGGCCGGGCAGCGTCACGAGGAAGACCAGCAGCGGGAAGCGCCGGCGCAGCAGCAGGGCGGTCGCGGCGACCACCGAGACGCCCAGTTCCAGGGCGAGTTCCAGGCCGTTGACCAGCACCGCGTCGGCGATGGCCAGCAGTACCGGCACGACCACGGGCGCGATCCGGCGCAGCCGCCGTCCCCAGGTCCCGGCCGCGAACGCCCGCCACCGGGCCGCCCCGCGTGCGAGCAGGCGCCCGCCGACGGACCTCACCAGGCCCCCCGGGGAGCCCCGGACACCAGGCCCGCGCGGTCGGCGACGATGGCCGCCTGGATGCGGTTGATGCCGCCCAATTTGCCCAGTACCGCGCGGACATGGTCCTTGACCGTACTGGGCGCCAGCCCCATCCGCCCGGCTATCTGGGCGTTGCCCAGCCCCTCGCCGAGCAGGGCGAGCACCTGCGCCTCCCGCGGTGTCAGCCCGCTGACCGCGCGGGCGGCCGCCGCCTGGTCCTCGGCCGTCAGATAACCGCCGATCACCGCCCGGGTCACGCCCGGATCCAGCACACTGCCGCCGGCCGCCAGCGTCCGTACGGCCCGCACCAGCTGCTCGGGATCCGAGTCCTTCAGCAGGAAGCCGGCGGCGCCCTCGCGCAGCGCAGCGGTCAGGTACTCCTGGGCGTCGAAGGTGGTCAGCATCGCCACCGCCGGCGGTTCCGGCGCGGCGCGCAACTGCCGCAGCACGGTGAGCCCGTCCACGTCCGGCATCCGGATGTCGAGCAGCACCACCTCGGCCGCACAGCGCAGCACGGTCTCCACGGCCTCGGCGCCACCGCAGTCCGCGACCATCTCGATGTCCGGGGCGGTCCCCAGGATCATCCGGAGCCCGGATCTGACCAGCCGTTCGTCGTCCACCACAGCGACACGGATCACCGGCCGCCCCTTTCTGCCTTCTGCTGGTTCACACCCGTTCGAGCCCGCGGAACCGCCCGGCGCTGCGCGACTCCGTCCCTCTGCCCCGGTCCCCGCCCTGCGACGGATCCGGACCCCCGCCGAGCGGCGGGGGTGAGCCCGGGACCTCGGGAGGATGCCATGCGGGCCCCCTCACGGGCAGAGTGGTCCACATGCTGCACCACTGAAGAGGCCACAAGCCCAGTACGCGTTGCAGTTCACATCGGCGGCCGCCGCGACCCCCACACGCGGCGGCCGCTGTATGGCGTTGCGGGGGCGGTTCGGAGGGGGATCTCCCCCGCACCGCCAGAAGCCCGCCCCTGACGCCCCTGCCGGCCCCTGACGCCCTTGACGGCTCTGACGGACCTGACGTCCCGTTCGGGAACTCCTTGCGAGCATTCGGCCCCGAAGCCCCGAAGCCCCGTCACCCCGTCGACGCCGGCGCCCTTACGGGAACGCCTACGGAACCTCTACGGAACACCTACGGAACCCCTTACCGGAACCCCGTAACCGCCGTGCCGCCTACGAGCGACCCGCCCCCGCCGTCCGGAGGCCCTCCGTCCGCAGCCCGCCGTACGGGCCGAAGCCGCGGCCGGTCGCCAGCACCACCACCGACGTCATCGCGGCTAAGCCGTACGCCGTGGTCGCCATCGACAGCGTGCCCTCGGTGGTCTCGAAGGACCGGTTGAAGAAGTCCGTCACGGTCAGCCACACCACCGTCCGCACCGTCAGATACAGCTCGACCGCCGCGAACACCAGCAGCGCGCCCCGTACGTCGTGCCGTCCCCGGAAGGCCAGCACCCCGAGGACCAGCAGCGCGGCCACCGAACCGACGGTGGTGAACTCGATGGACGACTCCAGGTCGAGCGTGCCGTGCACCGACCCGTCCACCACCCCGCGCAGATAGCCCACCACGTCCGTCCCGCCGGCCGTCAGATCGCGCCCGGTCCAGCCCAGCCGCGCCAGGCCCATCAGCAGGAACAGCACCCCGCAGATCCGCGAGGTGCGGCGCCACGCCGGGTCCGGTTCCGCGGCCCGCGGCCCCGCCCCGGCCCTCCGCCGTTCCGTGGCGGGGAACATCACGGCCAGCACGACCAGCGCCACCACCAGCCCCAGCACCCGGGTGGCCAGCGTCCAGCCGCCCAGCGGGTCGTTGCGGTACTGGTCGCGGTACGTGGTGTCGAAGAGGCCCACGGCCTCGCGCAGCGACAGCGCGAGCAGCAGGCAGCCGGAGAGCAGGGCCGCGGAGCGGGCCACCCGGCGCTGGGCCAGCGCCAGACCCGCGACCGCGAGGAACGCCACCGTGAGGGACCACTCGTACGGGCCGAGGACCTGGAGGACGGGGGAGGCGCCCGGGTTGAACAGGCCCTCCAGGAAGTCCCCCAGGGTCCCGTCGGACTGGACGATGCCGTAGCAGGTCCAGGCGGCCAGCGTGCCGCCGTAGAGCGCCAGGCACAGTGCGGTGGTGAGGTAGGCGCCGCTGTGCTCGGGAGCGGCGCGGCCGGGGTCGGTGCCCGGTCGGACGTCCACCGTTCCGCCGTCCTGCATCATGCTGACCGACCCCCGTTCCGCGTGTCGCAGCTTCCGTACCGGCCGTTCCCGTACGGCAGCCTCACTGTGTCAAGGACGGTGGGAGAGCCGGTGGAGGTTCCACCCCGTGTGTCGTGCGGGCCGGTTGGTGTGTTCAGCGCACTTGTCGTGCGGTGGCCGCGATGAAGTCCCGGATGCCCTGGCGGGTGGCGGACCGCACGGCGTCGAAGGACTCCCGGTCGCGGACCCGGTGAAGTTCGGTCACCGCGTCCATCACCTGCTCGGTGCGGTCCAGCACTCCCGGGTCCTCGGTCACCATCTGCGCCCGGAACATGGCCTCTTGGGCCGTATAGCGGGTCTTGTACACCTCCTCGCGCAGCTCCGGACTGTCCTCGTCGCAGCGCTCCTCCTCGTGCAGCACGAACCAGCGGTGGACGAGCACCCGGCGGTAGTCCAGCAGCGCCCCCGCGTAGGCGCAGTACGCGTCGATCCGCTCCTGGCGCAGCCGCTCCGCGCGGGCGACGTGCTCGCTGCGGGCGGCCGCCCGGCTCTGGAAGAGGTGGGTGACGCCGGAACCCAGCAGGGTGCCGATGACGGCCACGATGCTTGCAACGAGTGCCTCCATGACGGAAGTTGACCACACCGTGCGGCCCGGCGGGCGGCCGCGGACCGGTCCGGCGGGCGGTCGCCGCAGGTCAGTGGCGGGGCGGACGGATGCCGCCGCCGTGGCGGGGAGCCGCCCCCGCCGGGCGGGCGGCGGTGCGGCAAGATAGGGGGGCATGGGGATCTTCGGGGGCGAGGGCAGGCTGATCGGCGGTCGGTACCGCCTGGGCATACGGCTGGGCCGCGGCGGTATGGGTACGGTCTGGCGGGCCACCGACGAACTGCTGGGCCGCCAAGTGGCCGTCAAGGAACTGCACTTGGACGAGGCGACCGCCGAACCCGAGGCGCGTGTGCAGCGCGAGCGGGCGATGCGCGAGGCGCGTACGGTCGCCCGGATCAAGCACCCGAACGTGATCGTCGTGCACGACGTCGTCGAGCAGGACGGCCGGCCGTGGATCGTGATGGAGCTGGTCGAGGGCCCGTCGCTGGCCGACCGGCTGCAGAGCGGCGGCCCGGTCGCGCCGCGCGAGGCGGCCCGGATCGGCGTGGCGCTGCTGGGCGCGCTGCGCGCGGCGCACGCCGGCGGAGTGCTGCACCGCGACCTCAAACCGGCCAACGTCCTGATGGAGTCCGGCACCGGCCGGGTCGTGCTCACGGACTTCGGCATCGCCCAGGTCCCCGGCGTCACCACGCTGACCGACGCCGGCGGCTTCGTCGGCTCGCCGGAGTACACCGCGCCGGAACGGATGTCCGGCCGGCAGGCCGGCCCCGAGGCCGACCTCTGGTCGCTGGGTGTGCTGCTGTGTGCCGCGCTCAACGGGGAGTCGCCGTTCCGCCGCGACTCGCTGGGCGGGGTGCTGCACGCCGTCGTGTACGACGAGATCGAACTCCCCGAGTCGGCCCGTCCGTTGCGGGCCGTGCTCGGCGGCCTGCTGGAGCGCGACCCGGACCGCCGGATGGGGCTGACGGAGACGGAACAGCTGCTGCGCGGCTACCTTCAGTCGGGCCGCGCCCCGGAGCGCGGAGCGGCCGGCCCGGCCGTCCCCGGCACACCGGCGGCCCCCGGGACGCCGTTTCCGGGTCCGCAGGCCGCGGGTACGCCGTTCCCCGCTACCCCGGCCCTCGGTGCGCCGGGCGGCCCCGGTGCCGACACCCCGCCGCACGGCCGCCCCGCCGGCGGCCCGCCCGGGGCGCCGCTGCCCGGTGGCCACCCGCCCGCCGAGGACCCCCTGGCCGCCGCCCCCGCACCCATGGGCCACCCCTCCGCAGGACCCGCGCTCGGGCGGCCCGGCGGGCGGGTCCCGGGCCTGCCGATCCGCGAGGCCCTCGACGAGCGGGCGCTGGCGGCGGCCGCCCGCCCGCACACCGGCCGCACCCGTACGGCGCTGCTGATCGCGCTCGCCGTCGTGGTGATCGGGGGCGCCGGTGCCGGTATCACGGCCCTGCTGATGCAGCAGGGCGGCACCGACGACACCGCCGCCCGGGGCGGCCGCCCCGGCCGCTCCCAGCAGGCCTCGCACGCCGGACCGGCGAAGAACGCCCGGCCCGGCACGCCCCGCCCCACGGGCACCGTCACCTCCGCGCCCTCCCCGGGCGCCACCGGCGGGATCCCGGACGGCTACCACCTCGTGAAGGACCCGGTCGGCTTCGCGCTCGCCGTACCGGTGGGCTTCACCCGTTCCTACGAGCACGACCGGGTCTACTACTACTCGCAGGGCAAGCGGTTCCGGATCGGCGTCCAGCTGCAGAAGCCGGTGCCGGAGGGGCCGATCGGGGCGATGCGCACCGCGGACACCGAGGGCCCGGCGAACTACCGCGGCTACCGGTCGGGCCAGGTCACCGAGACCACCCACAACGGACTCCAGGCCGGCCTCTGGGAGTTCGTCTGGGACGGCAGCGCGGCGGACGGCGGCTCGCGGTACACCTACGACCTCAGCTGGGACGAGAACGGCCGGATGATCGACGTGTGGATCTCCTCGCCGCTCGGCTCGCGCACCGAGGCCAAACGTCACTTCGACACCGCCCTCGACGCCTTCCGGCTGACCGGGACGTGACGGCCGAAGATCCGCCCCGGGGCCGCCGGGCCCCCGGTCGTCCCTGACCAGAGCCCTTACGGCCAGCGGACACTGGCATGATGGTGGGCAGCGGGTGAAAACCCGTTACTGCCGGGTACACAAAGCGTCCGGGGAGGAATACCCTCGCCGACATGACGGACTCGCAGGACACCGGAACAGCTGCCTCCGCCGCCGAGGCCCCCGAGGCCACCGCGCCCGCCGAGGCCCCCGCCGCGCCGACCGAGGGCAATCCGGTCGCACCCGCCCCCGCGGGCGGCCGCACCGCCGCCGACGTGGTCACCCCCGAGGTCGCCGCCCGGCTCACCCGCGGAGTGGTGGGCAGCGGCCGTACCGCCAACCACACGCCGTTCACCGGCGAGAAGCTGGCCGACCTGCCGGAGTCCACCCCCGAGGACGTCGCCACCGCCTTCGAACGGGCCCGGGCCGCGCAGGAACGCTGGGCCAGGGTCCCGGTCCGGCAGCGCGCCGCGGTCCTGCTGCGCTTCCACGACCTCGTCCTGCGCCGCCAGGCGGAGGTGCTCGACCTGATCCAGCTGGAGACCGGCAAGGCCCGGCTGCACGCGCACGAGGAGGTGCAGGCGGTCGCGGTCGCCGCGCGCCACTACGGCCGCAAGGCCCCCGCCTACCTCCGCCCCAAGCGCCACACCGGTGTCGTCCCGACCCTCACCAAGGTCTGCGAACTCCGCCACCCCCGCGGCGTCGTCGGCCAGATCGCCCCTTGGAACTACCCCTTCGAACTCTCCATAGGCGACGCCCTGCCGGCCTTCGTCGCGGGCAACGCCGTGGTGATGAAGCCCGACACCGAGACCGCGCTGACCGCCCTGTGGGCCCGCGAGCAGCTCATCGAGGCCGGGCTGCCGGAGGACGTCTGGCAGGTCGTGATCGGCGACGGCCCGGTCGTCGGCCCCGAGGTCGTCAAGCACGCCGACTACGTCTCCTTCACCGGCTCGACCCGCACCGGCCGCGAGGTCGCCCAGGGCGCCGCCGCCCGCCTGATCGGCGTCTCCCTCGAACTCGGCGGCAAGAACGCCATGCTGGTGCTCCGCGACGCCGACCTGGACAAGGCCGCCGCGGGCGCGGTCCGCGGCTGCTTCTCCTCCGCCGGCCAGCTGTGCATCTCCATCGAGCGGCTCTACGTCCACGAATCCGTCGCCGACGACTTCCTCGCCCGCTTCGCCGCCCGCACGAAGGCCATGCGGCTCGGTAACGCCCTCGCCTACGGCGCCGAGATGGGCTCGCTGGCCGGTGAGCGGCAGCTCCAGGCCGTGGTCCGGCACGTCGAGGACGCCGTCGCCAAGGGTGCCGAAGTGGTCGCCGGCGGCCGCCCGCGCCCCGACATCGGCCCGTTCTTCCACGAACCGACCATCCTCGACGGCGTCCAGTCGCCGATGGCCGTCTGCGACGAGGAGACCTTCGGCCCGGTCGTCTCCGTCTACCGCTTCCGCGACGAGGACGAGGCGGTGGCGCTCGCCAACGCCACGCCGTACGGCCTGAATTCCAGCGTCTGGACCAAGGACGGCCGGCGCGGCCGGGCCCTCGCCGCCCGGCTGCGGACGGGCACGGTCAACGTCAACGAGTCGTACGCGGCCGGCTACGGCAGCGTGCAGTCGCCGATGGGCGGGATGGGGGACTCCGGCCTGGGCCGCCGGCACGGCTCCGAGGGCATCCTCAAATACACCGAGGCGCAGACCGTCGCCCATCAGCGGGTGATGCCGCTCGCACCGGCCTTCGGGCTGACGGATGAGAAGTACGCCCAGCTCATGACCCGCAGCCTGCGCGCGATGAAGGCGTTCCGGCTGAGGTAACGCCCCCCCACGGCAGTCCGCCCCTCCGCCCCCGAAAAGCAGGGAGAGCCAGTGCCCCAGGAGAACTCTGCCCAGAACCAGGACCCGGACGGCACCCGGGCCGACGGCTACGACTACGACGTCCTCGTCATCGGCTCCGGCTTCGGGGGCTCGGTCTCCGCCCTGCGCCTGACCGAGAAGGGCTACCGGGTCGGCGTCCTGGAGGCCGGCCGCCGCTTCACCCCCGAGACGCTGCCGAAGAACTCCTGGGACCTCAAGAACTACCTGTGGGCGCCGGCCCTCGGCCTCTACGGCATCCAGCGCATCCACCTGCTGGGGAACGTCATGGTGCTGGCCGGCGCCGGCGTGGGCGGCGGTTCGCTGAACTACGCCAACACCCTCTACGTCCCGCCGAAGCCGTTCTTCGACGACCCGCAGTGGAAGGACATCACCGACTGGCAGGAGGAGCTGAAGCCGTACTACGACCAGGCCCGGCGGATGCTGGGGGTGCGGCTCAACCCGACGATGACGCCGTCCGACGTCCATCTGAAGGCGACCGCGGAGGCGATGGGCGTCGGGGAGTCCTTCCACATGGCGCCGGTGGGGGTGTTCTTCGGGGACGGTGACGACGCCGACGGCACGGCGCGGGCGAAGCCCGGCGAGGAGGTGCCGGACCCGTACTTCGGCGGCGCAGGCCCGGCCCGCCGGGCCTGCACCGAATGCGGTGAGTGCATGACCGGCTGCCGGCACGGCGCGAAGAACACGCTCACCGAGAACTACCTCTACCTGGCCGAGAAGGCCGGTGCGGTGATCCACCCGATGACGTCCGTCGTCGCGCTCACCGAGGACTCCCGCGGCGGCTTCGCCGTCCGGACGCTGCCGACGGACGACCGGAGGAAGGGCGAGGGCACGACCTTCACCGCCCGCCGGATCGTCCTCGCGGCCGGCACGTACGGCACGCAGACGCTGCTGCACCGCATGAAGGACAGCGGGCTGCTCCCGTACGTCTCCGGCCGCCTCGGCGCGCTCACCCGCACCAACTCCGAGGCCCTGGTGGGCGCGCAGACCGACGACCGCCGCTACCGCAAGCGGCACGGCGCACAGAAGGCCGACTTCACCAAGGGTGTGGCGATCACCTCGTCGATCCACCCCGACGAGAACACCCACATAGAACCGGTCCGGTACGGCAAGGGCTCCAACTCCATGGGCGGGCTGACGATCCTCCAGGTGCCCTACCGCCCGGCGGGGCGGGTGCGGGGCTGGCTGGCCAACCTGGGCCGCCACCCCTGGCTCGCGCTCCGCGCGCTGTCCAACCGGCGGTGGTCGGAGCGGACCATCATCGGCCTGGTCATGCAGTCCCTGGACAACTCCCTGACCACGTACCGGAAGCCGAGCGGCCTCGGCAAGGGCCTGCTCACCGCCCGCCAGGGCCACGGCGCCCCCAACCCGAACCAGATCCCCGAGGCCACCCAGGCGGCCACTCTGCTCGCCGAGGAGATCAACGGCTTCGCGGGCTCCAACATCGGCGAGCTGATGGGCACCCCGCTCACCGCCCACTTCCTCGGCGGCTGCCCGATAGGCGACTCGGCGGAGACCGGCGTCATCGACCCGTACCACCGGCTGTACGGGCACCCCGGCATCTCCGTCGTCGACGGCGCCGCGGTCTCCGCGAACCTGGGCGTCAATCCGTCGCTGACCATCACCGCACAGGCCGAGCGCGCGATGTCCCTGTGGCCCAACAAGGGCGAGGCGGACCCGCGGCCCGCCCCGGGGCGGCCCTACGAGCGGCTGGCCCCGGTGGAACCGGTCCGCCCCGCCGTCCCGGAGAAGGCCTACGGCGCGCTGAACCTGCCGTTCCTGGCCGTGCCGCCGGTACCGCCGAAGAAGTCCCTGGCGTAGTACGGCACAGGGCCGTCGGGGAGTCTGCTCCCCGACGGCCCGGTGGCTTTCACGGCCTGTCGTTACGCGGCCGCGGCACCGTTCCCGTCCGTCTTACGACGGCGGACGACGAAGAGCGCACCCGCGCCCACGACCATCGCGACCCCGCCCACGAGGGCGATGGTCGGCAGCGCGGACGACGAACCGGTCTCGGCGAGCTTGCCGGTGACCGGCAGCTGCTTCAGATCGCCCTGCGGCGCAGGCTTGTTGGGCTGGTTCTTGCCAGGCTTGCTCTTGGCCGGCGGGACGCTGCCCGGCTTGCTGCCGGCGACCAGGACGTCGAAGTCGTACTCCGCGACGTCGGAGAAGCCGCAGACGTCGTCCTCGTTGTGGTACGCGCCGATGGTGAACGCGAAACCGTAGCTGCCCGGGGTCTTGGCGTCGACCTTCAGGCGCAGCTTGGCGTCGGCGTACTCACCGGGCTTGAGACCGTCCACGGACGCGAAGTAGCCGTCCTCGTCGGTGATGGCCTCCCAGGAGTGGGAGTCCTCGTCGTACCACTGCACGGTCAGCAGCTTGGAGACGTCGTCGAAGCTGTCGGTGCTGATGGCGTCCAGCGCGACGTACGCGTCGACCGACTTCATCGCCTTGTCGGAGGTGTTGGTGGCGCGGAAGGTGAAGTTCTTCCAGCCCGAACCGGCCACGACCTTGCTCGGCAGACCGCGCAGTTCGGTGCTGATCGCCATCTCGTCCGACTGCTCGGTGCAGGTGTCGTCGGTCGGCTCCCCGGTCGGCTTCGCGGTGGGCTTGGCCGAGGTGGAGGGCTTGGGGTCGCTGGTGGGCTTGGTGTCGTCGCCCGGGGTGCCCGGGCCGCCCGACCCGTCCTCACCACCGTTGCCGCTCTCACCGCCGGTACCGGTCTCGCCACCGGTACCCGTCTCACCGCCGGTGCCGGTCTCGCCACCCGTGGCGGTCTCGCCGCCGGTGCCGGTCTCGCCACCGGTGGCGGTCTCACCGCCGGTACCGGTCTCCTCGCCGCCGGCCGGGGTCTCCGGCTGCGTCGTGGTGCCGTCGGTCTGGTCCTGGCCGGGGGTGCCCGGCGTCGGCTCGGCGCTCGCGGTGGTCTCGGCGTCGGCGCCGGTCGCGAACGCGGCAGGGGCCGCCATCAGGGCGGCAGGGGCTATGACGGCCGTCGCAGCGGCAGCCGTCAAGGCACGGCGAAGCTTCATCGAGAAGACCTCTCGGGGTCCAATGTGCCGTGGGTCGGCACCAGTTGATAGCTGGCCGTCGCGTTGGGGGGCGCGGTATGGCCGTGCGATTTCACGTACATGACCGGCCATGGCCGAAAAAGGTTGCCCGCTCGAACCGAATTCTTTCGGTGACCCCGGTCACATCGCGCACAGTCGCTCCACGGCCGGCCCACAGGAGCTCCATGGCCGGCGCACAGACGGGCCGGCGGGCAGCGGCGGTCCGGACCCGGTCGGCGACGGCCGTGCGCCCGGCGTACGCCCCCTCGGCGAGGTCTCCCGGCCCCATAGCGAAGGGCCCCGGATGCCGTCCGCGAGGGGGGTGCGGACGGCCACGGGGCCCTTGGCTTTCGGTGCCGGCGTCAGGGCAGCGCCGGCACCGAGGGGCGGCGCTGGGGGGGGGGTAGCGCCGCTGGCTTACGGGGGTGGTGCGTGGTGCTCGATGGTGCGGTGCGCCCGGTGGTCCGGACCGATGACAGTGCCGGGTCGTCGCGGTCTGCGGACACACGGCAGGGCAAAAGTCCATACCAGGCGCGGTATGTCGTTCGTCAAGCATCGTCCTGGATACGCCTCACCTGGCGCAACCGTTTCGACCGGATGCGGTCGGTCCCGGGCGTCCCCAGGACCGACCACCCCATCGGATGTGACCGGGCTGCTGTCCCCTGCTGACCGGTCACGGCTCCGGAACGAGGTCCCACGACGCGGGCCGCGGAAGGCGGCCGGCGTCTCATCGCTCCGGCTTTCCGCCCGTGGGGCGGCGTCTACGCGTAGTCCTGCAGGCCGCGCCTGGCTGGCGTGGCACCGGGAACAACGAAGCCCCGCGTTGCCCGGTCACGCGCCGTACGGGTGAGTCGGCAACCGAACTCAGATCCAGCCGCTGCGCCGGGCGTACGCTCCTTTGTCATGCGCCCGGCCTGCGCCCCGCCCCTCCTGAAACCGGCGGAACGCCCGGCGCAACGTGATCACATCCCGCCGCGAAACCGACCGCCCGGCGACCGGAACCGACCCTTCAGCGCATGGAACCAGCCACTGTGCGGCCCACCTCAGATCTGCCCCCGGGAGAGCTCCAGCAGGGTCATCGCCAGTGCGGTGCCCGGCTTGCCGAGCTGGTCGCGGTAGTGGGCGAGGATCTCCATCTCGCGGGAGAGGTTCACCCGCCGCCCGCCGGAGGTGATCCGCTCGCGCTGGATGACGGCCGAGACGGCCATCCGTTCCTGCACGAGGCCGATGATCCGGCCGTCGAGATCGTCGATCCGGCGCCGGGCGTCAGCGATGATCCCGGCGGCCTCCGGGGTATGGGCGCCGGTGCCGGGCGTGTGGGCGGGCGCGGCGGAGGGGCCGGTGGTGGGACGGGTGCCGGTGTCGGCGGTCGAGGTGCTCATGTCCGTATCTCCTGGGGGTGTGGCCCCGGAGCCGATGATCGAGATCCGGACAAACGCAGGCGCCCCGGACCTTGTCGGCCCGGGGCGCCTGGGAAGTTGCTCGTCAGTGGATCAAGCAGCACGACCATGGCAGCCGGACGGGCCGGTGCCATAGGTAAAGACGAAGGTCAGCTGCTGGAACATGGGCCACAGTATGAGCCCGTTAGAATCGAAAGTCCAACCCTTGCTCCACACCGCCGGAAGGCCGCCGAAGTGCCATCAGCGCCCCCTGCCGCTGCCCCGGACGTCGTCCTCGTAGTCGACTTCGGCGCACAGTACGCCCAGCTCATCGCCCGCCGCGTCCGTGAGGCCCGGGTCTACAGCGAGATCGTGCCGTCCACCATGCCGGTGGCCGAAATGCTCGCCAAGAACCCCAAGGCGATCATCCTCTCCGGCGGGCCGTCGTCGGTCTACGCCGAAGACGCCCCCAGCCTCGACCGTTCCCTGTTCGAGGCCGGTGTCCCGGTCTTCGGCATGTGCTACGGCTTCCAGCTCATGGCCACCACCCTCGGTGGCACCGTCGACAACACCGGCGCGCGCGAGTACGGCCGTACCGCCCTGACCGTCTCCCGCCCCGACTCCACCCTCTTCGAGGGCACCCCCGCCGAGCAGTCCGTCTGGATGTCCCACGGCGACGCCTGCTCCGCCGCCCCCGAGGGCTTCACGGTCACCGCGTCCACGGACATGGTCCCGGTCGCCGCCTTCGAGAACGACGAGCGCAAGCTCTACGGCGTCCAGTACCACCCCGAGGTCATGCACTCCACGCACGGCCAGCAGGTCCTGGAGCACTTCCTCTACCGCGGCGCGGGCCTGCGGCCGGACTGGACCACCCACAGCGTGGTCGAGGAGCAGGTCGCCGCGATCCGCGCGCAGGTCGGCAGCAAGCGGGCGATCTGCGGCCTGTCCGGCGGCGTGGACTCCGCGGTCGCCGCCGCCCTCGTCCAGAAGGCCATCGGCGACCAGCTGACCTGCGTCTACGTCGACCACGGCCTGATGCGCAAGGGCGAGTCCGAGCAGGTCGAGAAGGACTTCGTGGCCGCCACCGGCGTCCAGCTGAAGGTCGTCGAGGCCGAGGAGCGCTTCCTGAGCGCGCTGGCCGGGGTCAGCGACCCCGAGCAGAAGCGGAAGATCATCGGCCGCGAGTTCATCCGCGTCTTCGAGCAGGCCCAGGCCGAGCTGGTCGCCGAGGCCGGCGCGGACGGCGAAGAGGTCGCCTTCCTGGTGCAGGGCACGCTCTACCCGGACATCGTCGAGTCCGGCGGCGGCACCGGCACCGCCAACATCAAGTCGCACCACAACGTGGGCGGCCTCCCCGACGACATCGAGTTCGAGCTCGTCGAGCCGCTGCGCAAGCTGTTCAAGGACGAGGTCCGGATGGTGGGCACCGAGCTCGGCCTGCCCGACGAGATCGTCCACCGCCAGCCGTTCCCCGGCCCCGGCCTGGGCATCCGCATCGTCGGCGAGGTCACCAAGGAGCGCCTCGACCTGCTGCGCGAGGCCGACGCGATCGCCCGCGAGGAGCTGACCGCGGCCGGACTGGACCGCGAGATCTGGCAGTGCCCGGTGGTCCTGCTGGCCGACGTCCGCTCCGTCGGCGTCCAGGGCGACGGCCGGACCTACGGCCACCCGATCGTGCTGCGCCCGGTCTCCTCCGAGGACGCCATGACGGCCGACTGGACCCGGATGCCGTACGACGTGCTGGCCCGCATCTCGACCCGGATCACCAACGAGGTCGCGGACGTCAACCGCGTGGTGCTGGACGTCACCAGCAAGCCTCCGGGCACGATCGAGTGGGAGTGATCGTCTGATCCCCCGATGAGGTCGATACGACGCCGTCGCTCACACGTGTGAGCGACGGCGTCGTCGTTCCCGCTCGGTACGCTGACGGAACAGGCGAGACTCCGTCGCATGGGAGCAACCATGAGCGCCGCACCCGAGTTCGAGCTGGACGAGCAGTACAACTACCCCGTCCCGCCCCCGGGCGGCTGGACCGCGGACGACCTCGACCGGCTTCCGGACCTTCCTCCGCATACGGAGCTGATCGACGGCGTGGTCTTCCGTCAGGAAGGCATCACGGACGACGCCAACCAGACGTGGTACCGCCCGGAGGACGTCGTCCTTGCGGTGGAAGTCGTCTCGCCCGACTCGGAGGCCCGTGACCGGGACGTGAAGCCCCGCAAGTACGCAGCCGCCGGCGTCCCCCACTTCTGGCGGGTCGAGAAGAGCAGCGGCCTCCCGGTCGTCTACGTCTACGAGCTCGACCCGGCGACCGGTGCGTACACGCCCACCGGCATTTACCACGACCGCATCAAGGTGCCGGTCCCCTTCCCCATCGATATCGATCTCACCGCGATCAACAAGCGCCGCTGAAGGGGTAACGGTTGCGGCGGGAGGAGGCGGCGTAGCGGGCCGTCCGTCAGCCGTTGCCCTGTTCCTCCCGTACGGCTGCCGCCAGCCGTTCCAGCGTCGTGGCCATCGCCGGGCCCATCCGCCGCGGGTAGCCGGGGAGTTCGATGACGAGGCGGGGCAGGCGGGCGCGCGACCAGTCGTAGGTGTGCGTGACCCGGGTGGTGGGGGCGCCGTCCGCCGCACCGTCCAGGGGCGTGAGGGCCCAGCGCCAGCGCTGGCCGCCGACGAGCCGGCGGCCGCGCAGCTCGCCCCAGGTCTCCCAGGCGATCAGCCGGTCCGGCTCGTACTCCACCACGACGTTCACCGACCGGTACGGGATCCTGCCCTGGGCCATCCCCATGCTGAAGCGGTCGCCGGGGCCGAGCAGAGCGGGCCCCTCGGGTCGGCCGCGCAGCATCCCGGAGCCGTCCAGCGCCGCGTGCCGGGCCGGGTCCCGGAGCACGGCGAAGAGCCGCTCCGGTGCCGCGTCGATGTCCCTGCCGACCGACAGGGTCCTGCGGGCCGTCATCGTCCACCCCCTGCACCGCCGCCCGCCGGCGGCCGTCGCCGACCTGCGTCCGGTGTCCCAAGTCCGTGTGCCCATCATGCCGGTGGGCGGCATCCGGGCACGTCATGGGGCTGGTTACCTGGGGTAGCGAAGGGTAGCTTCCGCAGCGAGCCGCACGAGCCAGGTACATGCCAGAAGGAGAACGGCGATGCCCGAACCGACGCCGATACCCACCGACCAGCTGCAGTTCGCCATGCCGCCGACGCACGAGACCGTTGAGGACGAGCGGCGCCACCGCAAGGAACGGCTGGTCGCGGCGCTGCGCCTCTTCGGGCGCTTCGGCTTCGAGGAGGGCGTCGCCGGGCACATCACCGCGCGCGACCCGGAGTTCCCCGACTGTTTCTGGGTCAATCCCTTCGGGATGTCCTTCCGGCACATCACCGTCAGCGATCTGATCCTGGTGAACGCCGAGGGCCAGGTCGTCCAGGGCCGCTACCACGTCAACCAGGCGGCGTTCGCCATCCACTCCCAGGTCCACCAGGCCCGCCCGGACGTCGTCGCGGCCGCCCACAGCCACTCCACCTACGGGCGGGCGCTGTCCGCACTCGGCGAGCTGCTGGAGCCGATCACCCAGGACGTCTGCGCGTTCTACGAGGACCACGCGCTCTTCGACGACTACACCGGCGTCGTCGTGGACGAGGAGGAGGGCCGCCGGATCGCGGCCGCCCTCGGGCCGCACAAGGCGGTCATCCTGCGCAACCACGGGCTGTTGACGGTCGGCGACTCGGTGGACGCGGCCGCGTGGTGGTTCCTCACGATGGAACGCTCCTGCCAGGTCCAGCTCGCCGCGAAGGCCGCCGGGAAGCCGGTCCTGATCGACCACCACAGCGCCGTCCACACCCGGGAGCAGCTGGGCAACGACCTGGTCGCGTGGATCAACTACCAGCCGCTCCACCAGCAGATCACGCGGAGCGAGCCGGACCTGTTCGACTAGGAAGGGGCTTCCCGGGGCCTCCAGCCGCCTCCAGCCGCTTCCAGGGTCGCCAGCCGCCTCCAGTGGTCTCCAGCGGCCTCCAGGGCGTCAAGGAGGCTCAAGCGGTCTCAAAGAGGCCGCCGGGAACCTGACGCGCGGGTGTCCCCCGGGGATCGGCTCCACGGGGGACACCCGCTCCCTCCCGCTTCCCGGCCGTCAGCCGTCAAAGGTGCGGGAAGAGGTCCAGGAACGGCTCCGCGCTCGCCGAGATCCCGCGGCTGAACGGCGAGTCGAAGTCCCAGACCAGGAACAGCAGGAAGGCGATCAACGTGCTGAAGAGGCCGGCCATCAGCATCTCCCGGCCGGACCGCCGGATCTGCAGGGTGAACATGATGCCCACGGAGATCGCACCACCGGTGATCAGCCCGAACCACACCACCCCCGGAAGCGTCGAATCGGCCGCGTCCGCCCGGGCGCTGCGGGCCCCGTCGGCCACCGCGACCTGGTCGACCAGCGGCTGGTAGGACTGCCCCTCGAAGTCGTTGCGCGGGTGGTAGTCGGTCACGTCGGCGCGGACCTTGGTGAGCAATTCCCTGCCCCGCTCGGTCAGTCGGCCCTGGTCGGACATGACGGGCCACTCCTTGTGGACGACGTGGGAGACGTAGGCGTCCACGTCCGAGCGGATCCGGTCCCGTACCGGCGCGGGATAGGCCCGGGCCCGTGCGCTGACCTCGTGCAGCGCCTGTGCCTCGGCCCGTACGGTGTCCTCGGCCGCGCTCCGGGCCTCCCAGACACCGGCGATGGCCAGGCCCAGCACGATCGCGTAGACCACCCCCACCATCATCGTCAGGTACTCGATCACATCGGGCGTTTCGGTCGGATCGTGATCGTCGGGGATCCGGCGTTCCCGGAGGACCGTGATGCTCAGGACGACGCCGCAGACCGCGGCCATGGCGATGCCCAGCACCAGCCATTGCGACATGGGGACCTCCTACGAGGAACGGCGCCCGGCGGAACCGGACGAGGAGCTCGAACGGGAACGGAGGGCGGCGCCGGCCAGCACGGCCGGGGCGGTGAGCAGCAGGGTCGTGGTCACCATCGAGCGCCCGGCGTGCGCCTTGTGGTACGTCCGGGCGTAGCTGTGGGGCAGCACCGGAGCGGGCGGGGTGGGGCGTCGGGGTTCCGGCCGGGGCGGGGGCGGCGGGTGCGGGGTGTGCGGGCGGGGAGTCGGTGAGGGTGACGGCTCGGGCGGACGGGGCGGTGGGGGCGGGGGCGGTGCCGGTGGGGGAGTCGGGGGTGGCGTCGGCCGGGGGGCGGGCGGCGGTGGCGCGGGCCTGGGGCTGCGCGGGCGCGGCGCCGGGGGACGGGACGGCGCGGGCGGGCGCGTGGCCTGGGTGCAGGGGAAGTGCCAGCCGTGCGGCATGGGAAAGCCGGTCGGTACGTCCACGGGGGGCGCGGTCCCGGCGTAGGCACAGTTGTCACCGGCGGCCGTGCGGCCGTATCCGCCCGACCCGCCCTCGTACCGGCCCGCGGACCCGCCCTCGTGCCGCCCTGCGGACCCGCCCTCGTGCCGGTCCGCGGACCCGCCCTCGTGCCGGCCCTGGACGGCCGTCCGCCCACCGGTCGCGGCGGGTTCACCCGCGCTGACCGGTCCCGCGGCGGCGAGCAGCGCCACAACCCCCGTCAGCAGGACGGCGGCCGCGGCGGCCAGGCGGCCGGCCGGCCTGACCGTGGGGCGGTCCGGTCCGTGGGGTGGTCCGTGATGTCGGTGGGTGGAGGAACATCGGCGTATCTGGCACACGGCGAGAGCTTGCGCAGCGGGCGTATGGCTCAGCCGTCACCGTGCCCCGGTTCGCCCGAATAGGGGAAGCGCCGGGGGCGCACGTTTCGGCCGCCGGGCGGGTACGGGGACCGTCGGGTGGGCCGGGGAGGACCGATCGTGCGGTGGCGAGGTCCGCGCGTGTGCGAGCCGGAACGCGGTGGCGCGTCAACGTGCCGATGCCGGTACCACCCGTCACCAACTGGACGTTTACCGTCACCCGTAGCCCTTTGAGGCACAATTCCCGTTTACACGGGACGAGTTGATGACAGCGGTGGCGGGACGGTAACGGACGTGTCGGTGGATACGGCGGGCAGGATGGCCGGAACGGGCGAGCCGGAGGGCGGTGCGGAGCGCGCCGACGGTGAGGAGTGCCGGTGCGGACGGTGCCCGCACGGCGCCAGGGCGGGCCACCGGGAGGCGGTCGCCGCGTTCGTGGCGCTGCGCGAGGACTTCGCCGCCGGGCGCGGTGTCCCGGCCGGGCTCGCGCACTCGGCCGGCGCCGCGCGGCAGTGGGTGTCCGACGAACTGACCCTGTCCGCCCGCGAGGTGGCCCAACGCGGTGCCGCCGAGGGCGTCGCCTGGCTGACCGCCGTGCGGTGGCGCACCCTGCTGGTGGTCTGGGGCGCGGTGGTGGCCCTCCTGGTCGGTGAGGCGCTGACCGCGATCGGCACCGGCTGGACGGCGTTCCGTACGGCGGCGCTGCTCGCGGCCGTCCTGCTGGCGCTGGCCCTGACGGCGGCGGCCTGGCTGCACCGGTCGCACGGCGGCGCGCTGGCGCCGCTGATCGGGGAGGACGGTCGGCTGTCCACCTCGCGGACGGTCGGCGCGGCCTGGGCGGCGGTCGTGCTGTACGCCGTACTGGTCATGGCCGTCCGGCTGGCGACCGCGACCGGCCCGGACGAGCGGCACCGCCTGCTCCGCGGCCTGGCGCTCGTCCACTCCGGTACCGCGCTGGCGCTGCTCGGCCTCGCCTGCGGGGTGGCGGTGCTGGCGTACGGGCTGGTGGCCGTGCGGGTGCGGACCGGATGGCTGCAGAAGGTGCCCGCGGAACGGCCGCGGGGCGCCGATCTGCTGACGGACGATGCCGGGCGGGGCAGCTTCCTGGACGTGCAGTACGTCCTGGTCAACGCCGCGGTGCTGGCGTTCGCCCTGGTCCGGCTGGCCGGTCAGCCGGGTCAACTGCCGCGACTGCCCTGGGGGTTGGTGGCGCTGGCGGGCGTCTCCGGGACGGCGTACCTCGCCGGGAAGCTGGTGACCGGCGGCCGTCCGGTGATCCTCTCGGTGGTCCGCGCGCGCGAACTGGGCGATCTCGCGGCGCCGGTCCGCACCGGCGACGACATCGAGATCCGGGGCGCCGGTTTCGTCCCCCCGGGGGCCACCACGCCCGACCGGCTGGCCCGCACCGTCGTACGGATCGGCGCGGTCCACGTCCCGGTACCGCTGGTCCCGGTCGCCGGCGGCTTCGCCAATCCCACGGACGGCGTGCTCACGGTCCCGGTCCCGGTCGACGTGGAACCGGGCCGGGTGGAGATCCGGGTGATCACGGCGGCAGGCGTCGAGACGGCTGCGTTTCCGATCGAGGTGGTGGACTGACCGGTCGAGGGGTTGTCCCGGCCGGTCGAGGTGGTGGACTGACCGGTCGAGGGGCTGTCCCGGCCGGTCGAGGTGGTGGGTGGCTGGGTGCGCCGGGGCGCGGGGCGCATGGCCCGGCCTTCTGCATCGGTGCGGTGTCCCGCATCGGTGCGGTCTCCCGACGGTTCAGGTCTTCGCTCGTTCTGGTCCTCCCGTCCGTTCCGGCCTCGCGGGTGTCGATTCCGTGTGCGGCGGTCGCCGGAAGTGCAGCGGTCCGTTGAACCTCTTGCGCAGGTGCGTACGTATCTCCCCCTGAGGCGCGGGCGCGGGCACAATCGTCGCTCCCGGTGGCAACGGAGAGGCGGACGTCATGGTTCACGCGAATCGCACGATCGGTGCCGACTTGGCGGGCTCGGGCATCGACGGCCCCGGCACCGGGCTGCGCGGGCAACTGGCGCGGCACGCACTGCTCCCGCTGCGCCTCTTCCTGGGCGTCACCTTCCTCTACGCGGGGATCGACAAGCTGACCGACCGGGCGTTCCTGGCGGCCGGCGGGGCCGGCTCGCTCGGGGAGATGCTGCAGCAGGTCCATGACGCGGCGGCGCTGCCGCAACTCGTCGATCTGGCACAGAAGAGCCCGGTGGGCTTCGGTTACGCCATTGCCGCGGGCGAGTTGGCGGTCGGCCTGGGGACGCTGGTCGGACTGCTGGGCCGGCTCGCGGCGTTCGGCGGCGCGCTGATCTCGCTGACGCTGTGGCTCACCGTGAGCTGGGCGACCACGCCGTACTACTACGGCAACGACCTCGCCTATCTGATGGCCTGGCTGCCGCTCGTGCTGGCCGGCACACCGCGCTTCTCCCTCGACGCGGCCCTCGCCAACCGCCGCACACGCCACGGGGCGCAGCTGTTCGGCTAGGCGTGCCGTTCGGTGGGGTGGGCCAGGAGCTAAGGGTGCTGTGTCGTGGGTGCCTCCTCGGCGCGGTCGGCACGGTCCGCACGGTCGGCGCGGTGGCGGCGGGCCGTGGTCCAGACGGCGGCGGTGATGCCGGAGAGGAGGAGGCCGGCGGGGAGTATCAGCAGCAGCCAGGGGCCGGGGGCCTCCCGGACGCCGAGGGCGTCGAGGCCGTAGGCGGTGCCGAGGGTGAGGGCGGTGACGCCGGAGATCAGCCGGGCCGGTTCGAAGGGGTGGCGCTTCACTGGAGGGCTCCCTGGCGGGTCGGGACGGTCGGTGCCGCGGCCGGTCGCCGGACGGCGGGTGCCGTGGGCGTGGCGGTGGCCGACGGGGGCGTGCCGGCCTGCGGGGGTGTGGCCGCCGGCGGGACGGGTGTCGGCGGGACGGGGGACGGTGGGGTCAGGGGCGGGGTGGCGCGTTGGATGTCGACCTGGCCGGCGCCGACGCTGAGGTCCAGGTCGAGCACCCCGTGCGGCTTCTCGCCCTTCTTGAGGCCGTCGGCGGGGATCGTGATCGTCTTGTCCTGACCGCCCGCCAGCAGCTCTACGTGCTCGGCCGCTTCGCCGGGCAGCCGGATGTCACCCAGGCCGACCGATATGTGCAGACGGGTGGTGACGCCCGGCGGCAGGGTCACCTGGAGGCGGCCGGCGCCCACGTCGGCGCTGGTGTGAACCGTACGGCCGCCCGTGAGGGAGAGTGCGCCGAGGTCCAACTCGCCGGAGCCGGAGCCGAGTGCGTAGTGCGGCTGCACGGCGGCGACGGTGGTCGGGGCCCAGCTGCGGGTCTGCCAGTCGGCCGTGAAGGTGCGCGGCAGCACCGTCACACCGGCCAGCATCAGCGCCGTCAGCACCATCAGGAAGACCGTGCCGCCGCCGGTGCGTCCGAACCAGGCGCTGAGGACCATGCCCAGGCCGAAGACGACCAGCGCGGCGGCCAGTCCGGCCTGTACGGAGGGTACGAAGGTGGCGTGCCGGGCGACGGCGAGGGCGGTGCCGGCGCCGCCGAACAGGGCGAGCAGGAAGGTCAGGCCGCCTATCGGGCGGCCGGGGCGGCGGGTTCGGCGCGGGCTGCGGGCGGGGTGGGCGCCGCCCGCCGGAACGGGCGCTCCCGGCGGCCGGCCGGCGCCGGACCAGGAGCCCTGGCCGGGCGCGGCGGCCGTGTCCGCGCCATGGGTGAAGCGGTAGGAGATGTCCAGGGGGAGCGGGGTGGTCTCGGGGCCCCACAGATAGCCCCCGCCGGCCGCGTCCGGCGAGCGGGGATCGCGCCACCAGGAGGGACTGGCGGGCACCGGCGGCGCCTTGGTCTCGGGCGGGGCGTCGGCGACCGCCTGGGCCGTGGCCGCGTCCATCGACTCCGGGCCCTCGGCCTCTGCCTGGCGGCGCCGCCGTGACCAGTACGCCGAACCGCCCACCGCCAGCAGCAGCATGATGGCGAACGACATCATGCTGCCCTTGGCGAGCGTGGTCAGGAACAGTCCGCAGCCGACCAGCGCGAAGAGCAGCGCGGTCAGCGCGGAACCCTCGACGCGGCCGGACAGCAGCCTGCGGCCCTCGTTCTCCTCCTCACCGGCGAGCGGGATCGCCAGCCAGGCGAAGCCGTAGAGGATCAGGCCCACACCGCCGACGGAGAGCACGGCCAGCACGATCCGGAAGACGACCGGGTCGAGGTCCCACTGCCGGCCCAGTCCGCCGCACACCCCGGCGACGACCTTGTGCCGCCGGCTGCGGCGCAGCGGCGGATGCGGTGGGGTGGGGCCGGCGGGGTCGGACGGTGCCGGCTCCGCGACGGGGGCTGCTTCGTTCATGGGCCCATGGTGACAAGGTCAACGCGGCCGGGACATCCGTGGAAACCCTGGCAGAACCCTGAGATCCGCCGCCGCCCGTCCCCGAGACCTGTCAGGGCCGTGCGGAAATCCCCCGCCGACGGGCATATGCCACGAGCTCCCGCCTGAACCGGCGGACCGGAGCCGACCCGCGGTGGGCCGGGGGCTGTCCGCCGGCGCCGGAGACTATCGTTGCGCCTCGGATACGTACGGGTTTCCGGAGGGGCGTGCGGTGACGGAGGCGGCGTCGGTGGACGAGGGGCGACTGGTCGCCGGGCGATATCGCCTGGTTGAGCGGATAGGCCAGGGCGGTATGGGCACCGTCTGGCGAGCCCGGGACGAACTCCTCGGGCGTCAGGTCGCCGTCAAACGCCTGCATGTGTCACCGCAGCTGGAGGCGGACGAACTGGCGACCCGCCATGAACGCACCACCCGTGAGGCGCAGGCCGCGGCGCGCATCAACCACCCCAACGTCGTGGGTGTGCACGACGTCGTGGACGACGCCGGGCTGCCCTGCATCGTCATGGAATACGTGCCCTCCGCGACGCTCGGCGACGCCATCAAGGAGGCCGCACGGACCGGCGGTTCGGTCACGCCGCGCGAGGCCGCCCGGATCGGCCGCGGCATGATCGCGGCGCTGCGGGCCGCGCACTCCGCCGGTGTGCTGCACCGCGACGTCAAGCCCGGCAACGTGCTCCTCGGCGAAGACGGCCGGGTCGTGCTCACCGACTTCGGCATCGCGGTCGCCTCCGGGACCTCCACCCTCACCAAGACCGGTGAGCTGGTCGGTTCCATCGACTACTTGGCGCCGGAACGCGTCAAGGGCGGTACCCCGGGCCCCGCCTCCGACCTGTGGGCGCTGGGCGCGACGCTCTATCAGGCGGTCGAGGGGCGGCCCCCGTTCCGTAAGGACACCGCGGTCGAGACGGCCTACGCGATCGCCATGGACCCGCTCGACCCGCCGCGCAACGCCGGGCCGCTCACCCCGCTCATCGAGGCGCTGCTCGCCAAGGAACCGGAGGACCGGCCGACCGCCGAGGTCGTTGAGCAGGCGCTGCGGGCCGCCGAGAGCGACGCGGAGACCGCGCTGCTCGGCTGGCCGCCGCTCGCCCCCGGCTCGGCGGGCGAGGAATCGGCCGCGCCGGACGAGCACTCGGAGGCCCCGACCCGCGCGGTGCCGCACCCGGGCGCAAGGCCGGGCGCCCCGGCCCGCGCCGGAGCAACCACCGGTACCGGAACGGGCCCGGCCGCCGACGGCGGTGTCACGGGCCGGGTGGCCCTTCCGGACGGCGGCCTCGGCGGCCGTCCGGCCGTACGGTCCGGCGCCCCCGCGTCCCGTAAGCGGCGGGGCGGCCGGGTCATTGCCCTGAGCATCACCGGGGTGCTGGTCGCCGGCGGCGGCGCGGGAACGGCCTGGTATCTGATGCAGCGCGAGCAGCCCACGCCGGCCACCAAGGTGACGGGTGACAAGGCGACGCGCGACAAGGGCACGCCCGTGCTGCCGGGCGTGCCGAGCAGCAGCATCGGACCGCCGCCGCCCCTCCCGGCCGGCTACCACAAGGCCACCGAATCCGCGGTGGGCGTCACCTTCCCGGTGCCCGACGGATGGCGGCGCCAGGTCAAGGACGGCGGCCGGCAGATCGTCTACGCCTCCGACGCCGACCTCGCCCAGATCACCGTCAGCGTCCTGGACTTCTCCTCTGCCGACCAGGTGCAGCACTTCAAGGACGTCGAGGTCGACGTCAGGAAGCTGTACCCGGTGTACACCCGGCTGCGCCTGCAGGACACGGTCTTCCAGGGCGACCCGGCGGCCATCTGGGAGTTCACGTTCGGGGGCCGGGCCCGCACCTTCCGCGCGATCGACCTGGGCTTCGGCCGTGAGGGCGACAAGGAGTACGCGATCTACGTCGCCGCGCCCGCGGCGAACTGGGCGAAGTTCGAGAAGGTCTTCTCGGACGTGAAGGACGGCTTCCGGAAGATCCCGCCCAAGAGCTGACCCCTGACCGACTCAGGGGAACGTCAGGGCCGGTTCAGGGTCGACCCTGATGCCCCGGGCGTCCGGCGCGTGTGACGATCGGGGACATGACCACCGCACCACCCCGCGCCGAGACGATCTACACCCCGGCGCCGGACCCCGACGAGCCGCCCGTGCGCAAGCTCTACCGCAGCGCTGACGGGCGGCTGCTCGGCGGCGTCGCGCGCGGCCTCGCCGGGCACCTCGGCCTGCCGGTCTCCTGGGTGCGGATCGTCTTCGTGGCCCTCTTCATGGCCGACGGCATGGGCGCCCTGCTGTACGCCGCGTTCTGGTTCTTCGTCCCGCTGGGCGTCGGCGGCGTGGAGCACCGGCAGCACGCCCCCGGCGACGGCAGGCAGCGGCTACTGGCCCGCCGGCCCGACCGGGGGCAGGCCTTCGCGCTGATCGCCCTGCTGATCGGCGCGGGCGTCGTCGCCTCCCGCTTCCAACTCGGCCAGGCCGACGGCTATCTCTGGCCGGTACTGCTGATCGGTGCCGGTGTCGCCCTGGTGTGGCGCCAGGCGGACAACTCCCGGCGCGCCCAGTGGCTGGAGCTCGGCCGCCGCAAGGGGCTGCTGCCGGTGCTGCGCGGCGCGGCCGGGGTGCTGCTGGTCTGCGTCGGCGTGACCGGCATCGTGGTGCTTCAGGGCTCGGTGCAGCGCCTCGGCTCGGTGCTGCAGGCCGCGCTCGCCGTCGTCGTCGGCATAGCCCTGCTGGCCGGCCCGTATCTGGTGCGGATGGCCCAGGACCTCTCCGAGGAGCGGCTGATGCGCATCCGCGCCCAGGAGCGCGCCGAGGTCGCCGCCCACGTCCACGACTCCGTGCTGCACACCCTCACCCTGATCCAGCGCAACGCCGACGACCCCCGCGAGGTGGCGCGGCTGGCCCGGGCCCAGGAACGCGAACTGCGCGCCTGGCTCTACAAGCCCGAGGGCCGCGGCAAGGACGAGGACGAGGAGCCGGCCACGCTCGCGGAGGCGGTGCGCAAGGCCGCCGCCGAGGTGGAGGACCACCACGGCGTCCCGATCGAGGTCGTGGTCGTCGGCGACTGCCCGCTGGACGAGGCGCTCGGCGCCCAGATGCAGGCCGCGCGCGAGGCGATGGTCAACGCCGCCAAGTACGGCGGCGAGGGTGGCGCGGTCCAGGTGTTCGCCGAGGTGGAGGGCTCGTCGGTGTTCGTCTCGGTGCGCGACCGGGGCCCGGGGTTCGACCTGGACGACGTCCCCGCCGACCGGATGGGCGTCCGCGAGTCGATCATCGGCCGCATGCAGCGCCACGGCGGCACCGCCCGGCTGCGCTCCGCCCCCGAAGGCGGCACGGTCGTCGAGCTGGAGATGGAGCGCACCGCGCAGGAGCCCGACATATGACCGGGCCGGGCGGGACACGGAATGATGACCGGGCAGACACCGAAGGACGGACGGAAGACATGAGCAGCGAGGGCGCACAGCAGGACGGCAACGGCGGCGCGGAGGACGGCGACCGCACCGTAAGGGTGGTGCTGGTCGACGACCACCGGATGTTCCGCACGGGCGTCCAGGCCGAGATCGGCGAGACCGAGCGGACCCGCGTCGAGGTGGTCGGCGAGGCCGCCGACGTCGACCAGGCGATCACGGTCATCACCGCCACCCGCCCCGAGGTCGTCCTCCTGGACGTGCACCTCCCCGGGGGCGGCGGCGCCGAGGTGCTGCGCCGCAGTGCCGTGATGATGGCCGACCCCGAGCGCCCGGTCCGCTTCCTCGCTCTGTCCGTCTCCGACGCGGCCGAGGACGTCATCGGCGTCATCCGTGGCGGCGCCCGCGGCTACGTCACCAAGACGATCACCGGCACGGACCTGGTCAACGCGATCTTCCGGGTGGCCGACGGCGATGCGGTCTTCTCCCCGCGGCTGGCCGGCTTCGTCCTGGACGCCTTCGCCTCGACGGACGCCCCGCCGATCGACGAGGACCTGGACCGCCTCACCCAGCGCGAGCGCGAGGTGCTGCGGATGATCGCCCGCGGCTATGCGTACAAGGAGGTCGCCAAGCAGCTGTTCATCTCCGTGAAGACGGTCGAATCGCATGTCTCGGCGGTGCTGCGCAAGCTCCAGCTGTCCAACCGCAACGAGCTGACCCGCTGGGCCGCGGCCCGCCGCCTGGTCTGACCGGCGGGCGCCACGCGGGCGGCGCGGGGACGGCCGTACGGACGCCCCACGGGATCGGCACAAACGTCACACGGACAACAGAGGGCACAAAGGAGGGCGTAAAGAAGGACCAAAGACGGGCAACCAGGACCACACGGATCGCCATCTAAGGGCGCGGAGAGGCTCACTGCCGAAGGCGGGGCCCGAACCACCCCACCCCACGTCCTTCGCGTATGCGTCCTGGAAGCGAGTTCCCGATGAGCCTGACGGGCACGCCCTTCTTCCTCACCTCGATCGCGCTGCTGATCATCGGCGTCGTGCTGCCGCTCGCCATCTGGGGCCGGATAGCCGGCCCGCCGCTGCTGCGCGGTCTGGCCCGGCTGCTGATGCTGCTGTTCGCCCAGGCCACCGCCATCACCGTGGTGTTCGTGCTGGTCAACAACGCGAACAACCTCTACGACACCTGGGGCGACCTGCTCGGCACCGACAGTCATGTCGCGGTGGCGAAGGACCTCGGACCGGACGGTATGGGCGGCCGGCAGATCAAGAACCAGCCCAAGCAGATCCAGCAGTTCCGGCCGGCCGACGACCCGAAGGTGGGCCCCGGCGTCCAGATGACCAACCTCAAGGGCCGCATCTCGGGTGTGATCGGCGAGGTGTACGTCTGGCTGCCGCCGCAGTACAACGACCCGGCCTTCAAGGACAGGAAGTTCCCCGTCGTCGAGCTGCTGCCCGGCTACCCCGGTTCGGCGAAGGCCTGGTTCGGCGCGCTGCACGTCGCCGAGCAGCTCGGCCCGATGATGCAGCGCGGCGAGATCAAGCCCGCCATCCTGGTGGCGCCGCGCACCACCCTCCTCACCGGCGCGGACACCGGCTGCGTCAACCTCACCGGCAAGGTCAACGCGGACAGCTGGCTGACCGTCGACGTCCGCCAGATGATCGTCGACAACTTCCGGGCCGGCGACCAGCCGCACTCCTGGGCCCTGGCCGGCTACTCGGCCGGCGCCCACTGCGCCGCCAAGCTGGCCCTGGCCCACCCGGACCGCTACCGCGCCGCGGTCGCCATGTCCGGCTACAACGACCCGGCCCTGGAGCCCGACTCGCTCGCCGGCAAGGACCCCACGCTGCGCATCCGGTCCAACCCGCTGCACATCCTGAAGGCCGCCAACGCGGCCGGCCGTCCGCCGCGCACCGCCCTGTACGTGTCGGGCGCGGCCGGCGACGGCTATCAGGCGGGCATCGGCCTCCAGCAGCTCGCGAAGCGCCCGACGACGGTCACCGTGCACCAGATCGCGGCGAACGCCGGCGGCCACACCACGGTGGTGTGGCGCAACCAGGTGCCGGAGATCTTCCGCTGGCTGGGCACCCAGCTGCGCGCCTGAGCCGGGGGGCCGGACGCCGCAGCAGACCAGACGCAGCAGACTGGACACAGAAGACCGGCCGCAGCAGACCGGGAGGCCCCGGCCGGGCCGCGTGACTCCTACGCCGGCCGTGTGGCGCCCGCGAAGGGCATCTGGTCGATCGGCGCGATCCGCACCGGCGCGCCCGGGTGCGGTGCGTGGATCATCTTCCCGTCCCCGATGTAGAGCCCGACGTGGCTGATGGCCGTGTAGAAGAACACCAGGTCCCCGGGCGCCAGTTGGGAACGGCCGATGCGCGGGCCGGCGTTGATCTGGGTGTAGGTCGTGCGCGGCAGGGAGACCCCGCCCGCCCTCCATGCGGCCTGGGTCAGCCCCGAGCAGTCGTAGGCGGAGGGCCCGGTCGCGCCCCAGACGTAAGGCTTGCCGAGCGCGGCGTAGGCGAACGAAACCGCCCGGGCGGCCCGTGCGTTGGGCGCCTGCTGCGCCGAGGCGCCGGCCGCGGCCGCCGAGCCGGTGGGGATGCCGCCGAGCAGCCCGCCGTCCCGCCCGCCGCCCCCGCGGTCCGCCCGGCCGCCCGCCGTCCCGGCCCGGGAGCCGTCCGGTCCGGCCATCCGGCCCCGCTGCTCCGCCGTCAGCCGCGCCAGCAACTGCTCGGCGGCGTCCAGCTTCCGCACGACGGTGACCCGGTGCCGCTTCAGTGTGGACTCGGTCCGGGTCAGCCGCTCCGCGGTCTCCTCGGCCCGCTGCCGGACCTGCTGCACGCTGCCGAGTCGGCGCGCGTACCCGGCGACCGCGGTCGCCTGGTGGCTGCCCGTCCGCTGCAGTACCGCGGCGCCGTCCAGATAGCGCTGCGGATCGGCGGACAGCAGCAGCCGGAGGGCCGGGTCCACGCCGCCGGAGCGGTACTGGGAGGCGGCCAGGGCACCCAACCCGGCGCGCGCGGCGTTCAGTTCCGCGGTCCTGCGGGCGGCCTCGTCCTGCAGCCTGCTCAGCTCCTCGCGTGCGGTCTCGGCGGCTTCCTTCGCGCCGTCGTACTTCTGTGTGGCCACCTCTGCCTCCTGGTACAGCGCGTCGACCCGGCTCTGGACCCGGGCGGGGGTGGGACGGTCCGCCGCCTGGCCGGTGCCGTCGAAGGCGGAGGCGGTGGCGGCTCCGGCGAGGGCCAGGGTGGCGGCCGTACGGGCGGTGCGCGCGCTGCGCGAGCCGCCGGTGAGCGAGGCGAACGGATGTCGCCCGGGCTTGCGGTGCGAGGCCACGGTGGCCGTCACTTCCTTCCTTGCGGCGCGGCGGGAGTCGGCCGCTGGAGGAGGACGCTAAGCCCGGGCGTCACGGGAACGGGCTCGCTTGCCCGGCATTGTTCGCATTCGACCGCTGCCGGAACGCGGGTGACCGGAGCGTCATCGCCCGGTCGCCGGGGCCGCTCCGCGCTGACCGAAGCCACGAATATGGGCGCCCTGCCGGAAAGGGCGTGCTATGTGGCGGATACGATCCGGCCTCATGGACGTAGTCATTCATATCTTCGTCGGCCTGCACATCATCGGCATCGCCTCCCTGTTGGGCGGTTTCCTGACGCAGATGAAGGCGATGGGTGCGGGCACCGCCCGGTTCGTTCCGGCCATGCTGCACGGCGCGCTGACGATGCTGGTCACCGGCATCGTGCTGGTCGGCCTGAACCAGGCGCAGGACCACCCGGTCAACAACATCAAGATCGGCATCAAGATGGCCGTCCTGGTGGTGATCCTGGCGCTGGTCTACGTCAAGCGGGACGAGGAGCAGGTCGACAAGGCGCTGTTCGGCACGGTCGGCGGTCTCACGATGGCCAACATCTTCATCGCCGTCCTCTGGACCTGAGGACGCCGGCCGCGTCCCCGTATGGCGGGGCCGGCCACGTCGCCCCCACAACGGCACACCGCGCGGTCGTCGCACTCCGGGATCCGGAGGCGAGGGCCGCGCGGTGGCGTGTGGGGGGTTGCCGTGGGGGGTGGGCCGGGGAGGAGCGGGGCCGGGCGTCAGGCCGGGCGGACGCTCCCGTAGATCGGCATGTAGTAGATCGACTCCTCCCGGACGTTCGCGCCCGGGTGCGGGGCGTGGATCATCTTGCCGCCGCCTATGTACATGCCGACGTGGCTGATGTCGTCGAAGAAGAAGACCAGGTCACCAGGTTGCAGGTCCTTGGTCGCCACCCGCTGGCCGACCTTGACCTGCTCCCAGGTGGTGCGCGGCAGATCGACCCCGGCAGCCTTCCACGCCGCCTGGGTCAGCCCCGAGCAGTCGTAGGACGAGGGCCCGGTGGCGCCCCAGACGTACGGCTTGCCGATCTGGGCGCGGGCGAACGCGAGGGCCTTCTCCGCCTTGGTGGACTGCGAGCCCCCGGTGGAGCCGCCGGTGTCCCCACCGGTCTGGCCGCCGGTGTCCCCGCCGTCGTGCTGCCGCTGCTGCTCGCGCTCCCGCTGCTTGCGCGCCTCCTCTTCGGCCCGGCGCTTGGCCGCCGCCTCCTTCTGGCGCTCCAGTTCGGCCAGCCGCGCCTTCTCCTGGGCGGTCAGCCGGGACAGCAGCTGGCGGGCCTCCGCCAGCTTCTGCTGAACGGAGCGCTTGGACTCCTTCAGGGCGGCCTGCGAGCTCTGCAGATGCTCCAGGCTGCGGCTCGCCTCGGCCCGCTGGCGGGCGGCCGCCGCGGCCTGCTGCTGGTAGTCGGTGACGGCCTGCTGCTGCCGCCCGGTCAGCCGCTCCATCAGGTGGCTGCGGTCGAAGAACTGCTGCGGGTCCTTGGCGAGCATCAGCTGCGCGGTCGGGTTCATGCCGCCGGTGCGGTACTGCGCCGAGGCGAACGTCCCGAGCTCCCGCCGGGACTCGTTCATCTTCTCGGCCCGCTTGGCCGCGGCGTCGAGCAGCCCGTCCACGGTCTCGCGCTGGTGGTCGGCGCGCTCCTTGGCGGCGTTGTACTTCTGGGTGGCCACCTCGGCCTGCCGGTAGAGGCCGTCGACCTTCTGCTTGACCTCTTCGATGGTGGGCTTGGGGGCTCTGGGGGTGGCGTCGGCGGTCTGCGAGAGCAGGGTGACCGAGGCGAGCGCGGCGGTGGTGAGCCCGGCCGCCGTACGGCGACTCCCGGGCGAGGTGAGAACGCTGGTGCGCGGCTTGCGATGGGACGCCAAGGCCGGCAACTCCTTCCGTGGACCGCCTACCGGGTTAGCTGTCGGGTTCGGGCGGTGTCGCTGACGGAAGGCCGTGCCCTACGGTCCGTACGTCCGCTGGTGTCGGACGGACGGATCGATTCACCCCGGTGTTGCTGGTGGGTCCCCGGCTCCGGGTGACCCGTGCGTGACCGGAAGGACACGTCGCGGGCAGGGCCGGACTCGGCGTGGGCGGCCCGTGCGGACGCTGTCGTCCACGGGGAGGCGGGCTGCCTGAGCGAGGACGTTAGCCAACTCGTGTGGCTCCTGTGAAGGCTGATGTTCGATATGCCCGAAACCTTTTTGTGACCTGAGTGATGCCGTTCCGCTTCGGGGATGCGGCCGTTCCGCTTTCTGCGGTGCGCGTGGCGACGGCCGGCCGGCCGCCCGGCTCGTGATCCTTCCGGTGCGCGTGGCGACGGCCGGCCGGCCGCCCGGCTCGTGATCCTTCCGGTCCGCACCGCGCGTTCTCCGGCCGTCCCGGCCACTTGTCCACAGTCCCCGGCGCGCTGTCGGTGGGGCGGCCTAGACTCGGTGGGCGATGAGCAGCCTCTTTGACGACAGCTTCCTGGCGGACCTCGGCCACAAGGACGAGGAGCCCCCGCCGCCTCCCGAGGACGAGCATGAGCCGGTCCCCGAGGAGATCCCCGCCGACCTGTTCGGCGGGCGGTTCGACGCGCCCGAGCCCAGGGACGCGTACTACCGCGACGGCGCCGCCCGCCCGGCGGTCGACCCCGCAGCGCTGCTCCAGGGGCTCAACGACCAGCAGAAGGCCGCCGTGGTGCACACCGGCAGCCCGCTGCTGATCGTCGCCGGCGCCGGCTCCGGCAAGACCCGGGTGCTCACCCACCGCATCGCCCATCTCCTCGCCGAGCGGCACGTCCACCCCGGCCAGGTCCTCGCGATCACCTTCACCAACAAGGCCGCCGGCGAGATGAAGGAGCGCGTCGAGCAGCTGGTCGGTCCGCGCGCCCACGCCATGTGGGTCTCCACCTTCCACAGCGCCTGCGTGCGGATCCTGCGCCGCGAGTCCAAGAAGCTGGGCTTCACGTCCTCCTTCTCGATCTACGACGCCGCCGACTCCAAGCGCCTGATGTCCCTGGTCTGCCGCGATCTGGACCTCGACCCCAAGCGCTTCCCGCCCAAGTCCTTCAGCGCGAAGATCTCCAACCTCAAGAACGAGCTCATCGACGAGGAGACCTTCGCCGGGACGGCCGCGGACGGTTTCGAGAAGACCCTGGCCGAGGCGTACGCGATGTACCAGGCACGGCTGCGCGAGGCCAACGCCCTGGACTTCGACGACATCATCATGACCACGGTCAACCTCCTCCAGGCCTTCCCGGACGTCGCCGAGCACTACCGCCGCCGCTTCCGCCACGTCCTCGTCGACGAGTACCAGGACACCAACCACGCCCAGTACACCCTTGTCCGCGAGCTGGTCGGCACCGGCACCGCCGACATCCCCGCCGCCGAGCTGTGCGTCGTCGGTGACGCCGACCAGTCGATCTACGCCTTCCGCGGCGCCACGATCCGCAACATCCTCCAGTTCGAGGAGGACTACCCGGACGCGACCACGATCCTGCTGGAGCAGAACTACCGCTCCTCGCAGACGATCCTGTCCGCCGCCAACGCCGTCATCGAGCGCAACGAGAACCGCCGTCCCAAGAACCTCTGGACCGACGCCGGCGCCGGCGCCAAGATCACCGGCTATGTCGCCGACACCGAGCACGACGAGGCGCAGTTCGTCGCCGACGAGATCGACCGGCTCACCGACGCCGGCGACGCCAAGGCCGGCGACGTCGCCGTCTTCTACCGCACCAACGCCCAGTCCCGCGTCTTCGAAGAGATCCTCATCCGGGTCGGGCTGCCCTACAAGGTCGTCGGCGGAGTCCGCTTCTACGAGCGCAAGGAGGTCCGCGACGTCCTCGCGTACCTGCGGGTGCTCGCCAACCCCGAGGACAGCGTCCCGCTGCGCCGGATCCTGAACGTCCCCAAGCGCGGTATCGGCGAGCGCGCCGAGGCGATGATCGACGCGCTGTCGCTCCGCGAGAAGATCACCTTCCCGCAGGCCCTGCGCCGGGTCGACGAGGCCTACGGCATGGCGGCCCGCTCCGCCAACGCCGTCAAGCGCTTCAACGTCCTGATGGAGGAGCTGCGGACGATCGTGGAGTCCGGTGCCGGGCCCGCCACGATCCTGGAGGCCGTCCTGGAGCGCACGGGCTACCTCGCCGAACTCCAGGCGTCCACCGACCCCCAGGACGAGACCCGGATCGAGAACCTCCAGGAACTCGCCGCCGTGGCCCTGGAATTCGAGCAGGACCGCGGGGAGGAGAATCCGGGCACGCTCTCCGACTTCCTCGAACAGGTCGCGCTGGTCGCCGACTCCGACCAGATCCCCGACGAGGACGAGGAGGGCAGCGGCGTGGTCACCCTCATGACGCTGCACACCGCCAAGGGCCTGGAATTCCCCGTCGTCTTCCTGACCGGCATGGAGGACGGCGTCTTCCCGCACATGCGCGCGCTGGGCCAGACCAAGGAGCTGGAGGAGGAGCGCCGGCTGGCGTACGTCGGCATCACCCGCGCCCGCGAGCGGCTCTACGTCACCCGCTCGACGATGCGCAGCGCCTGGGGGCAGCCCTCGTACAACCCGCCGTCGCGGTTCCTGGAGGAGATCCCGGACGACTACGTCGAGTGGAAGCGGACCGGGCCGGCGACGCCGTCCGCGTCGATGGGCGGGCTGTCGTCCCGGGGCGGCAGCGGTGGCGGTGGCGGTTTCGGCGGGGGCATCGGCTCCGCGCTGTCCTCGTCCCGCGCCAAGGGGCCGAGCGGCTTCGCCACCCGCCGGACCAGTGACCGCCAGGTGGTCTCGCTGGCCGTCGGCGACCGCGTCACCCACGACAGCTTCGGGCTGGGCACGGTCGTCGCCGTCAAGGGCAGCGGGGACAACGCCGAGGCGACGATCGACTTCGGCGGCGAGAAGCCCAAGCGGCTGCTGCTGCGGTACGCGCCGGTGGAGAAGCTCTGAGGGACGTTCCGGGCGCCGGCCGGTGGCCGGCGCTGCGGGAACGGTACGGCGGGATCAGTTCGGGTTGAGGCCGTGGCTGCGCAGCCACGGGAGCGGGTCGACGGCCGCGCCGCCCCCGGGACGCACCTCGAAGTGCAGGTGCGGACCAGTGGAGTTGCCGGAGTTGCCCGAATAAGCGATCTGGTCGCCGGCCTTCACCGACCCCGACCGGATCTTGGTGCTGCTCAGATGGCAGTACCAGGTCTCCGTGCCGTCCGGCGCGGTCACGATCGCCATGTTGCCGTAGGCGGAGTTCCACTGCGTCCGTACGGTGCCGTCGGTGGCGGCCATGACCGGGGTGCCGTAGCTGACCGGGAAGTCGATACCGGTGTGCACGGACATCCAGTTCACGCCGGCCTGGCCGAAGAGCGCGCTGAGCCCGTGCTGGGTCACCGGCAGTACGAACTTCGGCCGCAGCGCCTCCTTGCGGGCGGCCTCCTCCGCCTTGCGCTTGCGCTCCAGCGCCTGGCGTTCCTTGAGGTCGATCCGTTCCTGGGTGCGGCTGGCCCGGTCGCGGAAGTCGTCGGCGCCGGCGCTGAGTCCGGCGAGCTGGGTGTCGAGCTTCTTGTTGGCCGCGGCCCGCTGGACGCCGCCCGGGTCGGGTGCGGCGGCCTGGGTGGTGGTGTCGTCCTTGTCGTGGGCGCCGAGGCCGGCGACGGACGCGGCGGCGACCCCGCAGACGCCCATGGCGGCGACCGACGGCACGGCGACGGTCAGCAGCGCCGAACGCTTCGCCGGGCGGCGCCGGCCGCGGCCGCGGACCGGCTTCCCGGCGGCGGGCCCGGCGACCCGGCGGGACGACGGGGCGGGGGCCGGGGAGGTCACCGGCATTGCCTGGGTCGGGGCCTCGGCCACAGCGGCGGCGTCTCCGCCCGGGGCCTCGTCGGTGGCGCCGGTGTCGTCGCGGTCTTCCCAGGCGGCGGAGTCGGCCGGAGGCGGGCCGGGCTGGGCGGGGATGCCGGCCATCAGCGGCTGGTCGGTGGTGGACCAGATCGCGGTGGCCTCGTAGCTCGCGGTGTCGAGCTGGTCGGTGCCCACCGTGTCGACGCCGACGGCGTCGAAGGTCACGGTCTCGAAGGCTGCCATCTCGAAGGCCGCGCTATCGAAGGCCGCGGTCTCCTCGACCGCGGTGGCCTGCTGCCCGAGGGCGTCATAGCCGCCCGTCGTCCCGTAGGTCCCGGTGGCCTCCTGGGTGCCCGCCGTCTCGTAGGCACCGGCCGTCCCATACGCCTCGTACGCGCCCGCGGCGTAACTGCCGGTCTCGTAGCCGGTGGTGGGGTGGCTCCCGGTGTCGTACCCGCCGACGCCGTAGACCGTGGCGCCGTGGGCGTCGTATCCGCCCGGGTCCTGTGCCGGGGCCTCGTACGCGGTGTGTGCGTACGGATCGTAGGCGCCGGTGTCCCACTGCGCCGTGGGATAGCCGCCGGTGTCGTACGTGCCGGTGGCGTAGCCGTCGCCGGCCGTCGGGTACGTCCCGGTGCCGTAGTCGCCGGCGCCGTAGCTGCCCGTGCCGTACGTGTTCAGGTCGTAGGCGCCGGTGTCGTACGTCGTGCCTGGGTAGCCGCCGGTGTCGTAACCGCCCGTGGCGTGCGCACCGGTGTCGTACGTGCCGGGGAGCGAGCCGAAGAGGGGGTCGCCGTCGCCGTATTCGGCGCCCTCGGCGGGGGAATGCTGCTGCCCGTAGGGCTCGTAGGCCGGGTAGTGCGCATACGAGGCGTCGGAAGCAGAGCCGGTCGGAAGCGTGGGCTCCGATGGGTGACGGTCGTTCACCAACTTCTCTTTCGCCTCGGCAGCAGGAGAATTAGCGGCGACTGTACCCGGCGGTACACGACGGCCACAATCTTCCACCGGTTTTAGGCTCGCCGAGACCGGGCATTTGGCCGCCTTTCGGCAGAGCCCATGCGAGTTCTTGGCGCCCCGTTCGACGTCTGTTCGATCGCCGGTCACGGTGCGGAGCGGCCTCAGGCCACGGATATGGCTCCGCCGGCCCCCTCCTCGGCCGCCGGGTCCGCCGCGGCGAGTGCCTCCCGTATGCCGGCCGCGACGGTGCCGTTCACCGGAAGGGCGAGATGTCCGACACCGGCGACATGGACATTGTGGGCGAGCAAATCCGGGTGATCGATTCTGGCCGCGGTGGCTGGAATCATCACCTGATCCGCCTCGCTCCAGAAAGCGGTCAATTGCGTCCGGCAATTCGGCGCCGGCAGCGACAACTCCGCTATCACCTCGGAATCGGGGCGCATCTGGCGGACGATCGGGTGCGCCGACATCAAGGGGGCGATGCGGGTGCCGGAGTGCGGGGTGCCGAGAGTGACGACCCTGCGGACCCGGGCGTCGCCGCCGAGCCGCTGGACGTAGTAACGGGCGATCAGGCCGCCCAGGCTGTGCCCCACGACGTCCACCCGGTGGTGGCCGGTCCGGGCGCAGACGTCCGCCACATGCCGGCCCAGCAGCTCGGCCGCCTTCCGGACGTCGCAGGTCAGCGGGGAGTAGTTGAGCGCCTCGACATGGCGCCAGCCGTGGCGGTGCAGCGACCGGCGCAGCAGCACGAAGACGGAACGGTTGTCGATGAAGCCGTGCAGCAGGAGGACGGGCGGATGCGCCCGGCCCTCGGTCGGAAGGAGCGGAGGGGCGTCCTCCGGCGGGCGGGACGGGCGGGGCACCGGGCGTTCCCGGGAGATGCCGGTGGGATAGAGAAGCAGATGCCCGGCGAGGACCGCCAGGTCCACGAGGGTGGTGCGAAGACAGGGCAGGGTCTGCATGACCGACCTCCCGAACGGCATGCGGCAGGCGGCGCTGACCCCCGATGCCCTCGTGGGAAGCCATGTACGGCGGCGCACGGGCGTGCTCGACCCGATGCGCGTGACGATCCATGGTGCGGCGGCCCGGCTGCGGCTCTCCGGGCGCCCGGCCCGCGCGCACTCCGCCCGGCCCTGGCGGTACGGCGCACGGAACGCGGCGCGTAGCGAACGTGTCCCAGGTGTGATTTCCCCCTCGCCGGATGTCACGAAACGGCTGGATACTGGATGCTGGCGATAACGTTCGTTCACGTCGTGGCCGCCGGATCGCGGCCGCGCGCCCGATTGTCGGCTTGGCGGCACCACCGTGCCGTGCAGGGCTTGGAGGCAGTGATGAGTGTGGCTCGGCAGGACGGAGCGCAGGCGGGGCCCCCTGGCGCGGCGGGCCGGTCGGGGCCGATCCGTGTCGTGGTGGCCAAGCCGGGGCTGGACGGGCACGACCGGGGCGCCAAGGTCATCGCCCGGGCGCTGCGCGACGCCGGTATGGAGGTTATCTACACCGGGCTGCACCAGACCCCGGAGCAGATCGTCGACACCGCGATCCAGGAGGACGCCGACGCGATCGGGCTGTCCATCCTCTCCGGTGCGCACAACACCCTCTTCGCGAAGGTCATCGCCCTGCTGGAGGAGCGTGACGCGGCGGACATCAAGGTCTTCGGCGGCGGCATCATCCCCGAGGCCGACATTCCCCCGCTGAAGGCCCAGGGCGTCGCCGAGATCTTCACGCCCGGCGCGACCACCGCCTCGATCGTGGAGTGGGTCCACGCGAACGTGCGCTCGCTGGCGGTCTGAGGCCCCGGCCCCGACGACGGTGATCACGGCGCTGACCCGTCGCCGGGGGCAGCGGTAGCGGCCTCGGCAGCAGTACCGGCAGCGGCAGCGGCACCGGCATCGGAGCTCGGGCCGCTGCCGCCCGGCGGCACCGCGTCCGTCGGCGGGGTGAGTTCGGCGCGCATCGTGGCGCGCAGCCGGAGCGTGCCGACCAGTCGCTGGAACGCCTCGGACCAGTAGCCGCCGGAGCCGGGCGAGGCGCCCTCGGGCTCGTCCGTGACCGCGGTGAGCATGGCGAGCCGGTCCGCCGCCGCCGGGTCCAGACACCGCTCGGCCAGGCCCATCACCCCGCTGAAGCTCCACGGATAGCTGCCGGCGTCCCGGGCGATGTCCAGGGCGTCGACGACGGACCGGCCCAGCGGCTCGGCCCACGGGACCGCACACACCCCGAGCATCCGGAACGCGTCCGACAGGCCGTGCGCGGCGATGAACTCCGCCACCCAGCCGGCCCGTTCCCCGTCCGGCAGCACGGTCAGCAGCTTCGTCAGGTCCCGTGACGATCCGGCCGGTGCGACCTCTCCAGCCCGGGACGGGGCGCCAGGCGCACCCAGCAGGGCCCGCGCCCAGGCCGCGTCCCGCTGGCGCACGGCGGCCCGGCACCAGGCGTCGTGCAGCTCCGTCCGCCAGGTGTCGGCCACCGGGAGCGCCACGATTTCCTCCGGACCGCGCCCGCCGAACCGCGCCTCCCATCCGCCGAGCGGCGTCGCCTCCACCAACTGGCCCAGCCACCAGGACCGTTCGCCCCGCCCCGAGGGCGGCTTGGCCACCACCCCGTCCCGCTGCATCCCGGCATCGCACTCCCGGGGAGGTTCCACCCGGATCACCACCTCCGCGCCCGCCGCGGGATCCAGGCCCACGCAGGCGTGCGCCCGCCGCGCCATCCGGTGCGCGAGGGCCGAGCCGGGCAGCGCGGAGAGCAGCTCGGCGGCGGTGGCCCGGACCGTACGGCTGCGGTCGGACAGCGCCTGCTCCAGGAAGGGTTCGTCGCCCGCCGTCAGCCCCTCGCGCAGCGAGTCGAGGAACATCAGCCGGTCCTCGGCGCGCTCCGTGGACCAGGTCGTCAGCAGCAGTTCCCGGCCCGCCTCCGGGTCGCGGCGGCGCACCGCCGTCAGCAGGGCCACCCGCTCGGCGAACAGCCCCTCCTCCCAGCGCCGCGCGATCTCCTCGGGCGCCTCCCCCTCGGGCAGGACGGCCGCGCCGCCGGTCCCGCGGAGCGCGAACCTCCAGGCGTCGTTGAGCCGCGCCAGCCACAGCGCCCGCGGCCCCGCCAGCGCCAGCGCGGCCGGCCGCAGGTCCGTACGGGCCCGGGCGGCGTCGAGCAGCGCGGGCAGCAGGGCCTCCGGGGCGCGGTAGCCGTACTCCCCGGCGGCGGCCAGCCACTGCGGCAGCAGCTCGGTCAGATCGGGGGCCGCGCCGCGGCGGCTGCCGCCTCCCGCACCGCCGCGGTCGGCGAGCAGCAGGGCGAGCCTGCGGCGCGCCGCGGCCGGCAGCGGCGGCCGCGGATCGTCCGGGGCCGGGGCCGGCCGCTCACCGGCCGGGGCGGGGCGCAGCGCGGCGCGCCGCCGCACCGTGCTCACCGCGGCCGCGTCCAGCAGGGCCGCCGCGGCGCTCTGCCCGGGGCGTACGGCCACCGGCGGCAGCCGCCGCTCGGTGCCCAGCAGCGCGGCGCTCACCAGATCGGGCCAGGGGGCCGGGGCGGTGGCGGTCGCCGGGAGAGTCGGGTTCGTCGGGGGAGTCGGGGGAGTCGGGTGGGTCTCAGGGCTGGTGGTGGTCGTCATGCCCGTCCTCCAGGCATCGGTGGTGGATGGGTTCCTCGGGAGCGCGCGCTCCGGCGCGGCCGGCAATCCGGGTCACAGGGACACCGGGGACGGGTCCCAGACGGTCAGCGGAAGGAAGCCGCGGTGGCCGCACTCGCCGAACACCGTGATCGGCGCGCCACCCGATATGGCGGCCAGCTGCCAGACGCCCGTACCGCCCGGGCAGCGCGGGTCCAGCGGCAGCGCCGACTCCCCGTCCGCATCGGCCAGTTGCCAGCCCCGGCCGTCGCGGTCCGGTATCGGGGTGACGTCGGCGAGCACCACCGGCCAGGAGTCCAGCCAGGGGTCGTCGCGCAGCGCATCGCCGTACGCGGCCAGGGCGGCGTCGATGCCGCAGCCCGGCGGCACCGGGCCCGGGGCGGCCGGGGCGTACCGCTCGCCCAGGGTGGCGCGCAGCGGACGGGCGCCCGGGTAGTAGGCGAGGTCCGCATCGATGACCAGACCGGGCGGAAGTGCCAGCTCCAGGGGACGGTTGGCCCCGGCGAACGACAGGTGCAGCGCCATCCGCCCGGTCCGCTCGCCGCGCAGGAAGATCCTGCGGGTGGTCAGCCGGCCGTCGTCGCCGTCCTGCTGGGCCAGCACCAGCCAGCGGTCCCGGACCGGCGCCGCGTCCGGACCGGTCAGCAGGTCCGCCGCGTCCGTGGTCAGCCCGACCCGGGCGCGGACCGTGGCCGCCAGCGGGGCCGGCAGCCGGTCGATGCCGAGGAAGCCCTGGTCGAGGAGGTGCAGCAGCGCGCACTCCTCCAGCAGCCGGGCCGGCCAGTCGGCACCGGACGCCACCACCGAGCCCAACTCCCTCACCCGGGAGGCGAGACCGGGCGCCTGGGCGTCGACCATCCGCGCGGCCGTCTCGTCCCACGAGCGTCCCCCGTCGCCCCCTGTGCCGCCACCGTCCCGACCGGCCGTGGCCAGGCCGGACTGCAGCAGATCCGCCAGCCGCTGCTCCAGTTCCGTGGCGCCCGCGGCGATCCGCTGCATCCGGCGCTCCGCCCGGCGGCGGGCCGCCTCCGGACCGGCGGACGCGCGCGAGCCGGCGGCGCCGGACGGCCCGGCCGCCGGCCGCTCCGCGCGCTCCCGGCGCGCGGCCAGCCACTCGCCGGCCCACTGCGGCGGCTCACCGGCCGCCACCGCGCCCTCACCCCCGGCCCAGAGCAGCAGCAGTCCCAGTGCGTGCTTGCACGGGAACTTGCGGCTCGGGCAACTGCACCTGAACGCCGGCCCCTTGACGTCCACCACCGCCTGGTACGGCTTCTTCCCGCTGCCCTTGCACAGCCCCCACACCGCGCTGCCGTCCGCGCCGGTCTCCGACCACGGGCCGGGCGCCGCGAGCTTGCCGCCCGCCTTGCGTGATGCCTCGTCAGGCGCCAGTGCCAGCACCTGATCCGTCGTCCAGCGTTCCCCCTGCGGATTCATGTCTCCGACGCTACGACGGCCCACTGACAATGCCCCTTCCGCACGGTGAACTCGCAGGTCAGGGAGGATTTTCGGGGCGTTGTCAGTGGTGTGGTGCAGGCTGGATCCAGCAAGCGGCCGTGAGGGTTTTCCCGGGCGCCGGCCGCGGATTCTTGCGACGAGGGGGACCCATGTCCGAGCTCATCAACGACACGACGGACGACACGCAGACGACGGCGGAGCGGGCCGGGGGCGGTCAGGCGCTGCGCCCGCACGCCGAGGACAGCTTCGCCGACGAACTCAAGGCCCTCGCCGCGGCCGACGACCGGCCGCGCCCGGCCCGCTGGCGGCTCTCGCCGTGGGCGGTCGCCACGTACCTGCTCGGCGGCACGCTCGCCGACGGCACGGTCATCACACCGAAATACGTCGGTCCGCGCCGGATCATCGAGGTCGCCGTGACGACCCTCGCGACCGACCGCGCGCTGCTCCTGCTCGGCGTGCCCGGCACCGCCAAGACCTGGGTGTCGGAGCATCTGGCGGCCGCGGTCAGCGGCGACTCCACCCTGCTCGTGCAGGGCACCGCCGGCACCCCGGAAGAGGCGATCCGCTACGGCTGGGACTACGCCCGGCTGCTCGCCCACGGCCCCAGCCGGGAGGCGCTGGTGCCCAGCCCGGTGATGCGCGCGATGGCCCAGGGCATGACGGCACGGGTCGAGGAGCTCACCCGCATCCCCGCCGACGTGCAGGACACGCTCATCACGGTCCTGTCGGAGAAGACCCTGCCCATCCCCGAACTGGGCCAGGAGGTGCAGGCCGTCCGCGGCTTCAACCTCATCGCCACGGCCAACGACCGCGACCGCGGGGTCAACGAACTCTCCAGCGCGCTGCGCCGCCGCTTCAACACCGTCGTCCTGCCCCTGCCCGCGACGCCCGACGACGAGGTGGACATCGTCTCCCGCCGGGTCGGCCAGATAGGGCGTTCGCTGGAGCTGCCGCCCGCGCCGGAGGGCCTGGAGGAGATCCGCCGGGTCGTCACGGTCTTCCGCGAGCTGCGCGACGGCCTCACCACCGACGGCCGGACGAAGCTCAAGTCCCCGTCCGGCACGCTCTCCACGGCCGAGGCCATCTCGGTGGTGACCAACGGCCTGGCGCTCGCCACCCACTTCGGTGACGGTGTGCTGCGCGCCGGCGACGTGGCCGCGGGCATTCTGGGCGCGGTGGTCCGCGATCCGGCCGCCGACCGGGTCGTCTGGCAGGAGTACCTCGAAACGGTCGTGCGCGAGCGCGACGGCTGGAAGGACTTCTACCGCGCCTGCCGTGAGGTGAGCGCATGAGTTTCCTGAGTCAACCCCTATGCCGCCAAGGGCGTGTCGGCGGCCATGTTGATCTTGTCGTTGGCTTGGTGGATGGCGGGGTCGTAGCA